>NZ_JBVISA010000002.1:0-126311 GCF_055575755.1 Kitasatospora sp. NPDC034035
AGACGCACCACGCAGGATCCGCGAGAGGGGGGGGGGGGGAGGGGTTTGGGGGCCCCCCCCCCCACGCCTCCCCCGGTCCCTCTCGGCCTTCGACTACGCCAGCGCGCTCCAGTACGGGCAACACACGTACGGCAGTGGCGCCGAGCTTGGGCCACCACCCCCGGACAGCACCGGGAGCCGCTCCGAGCGGGCCACCCCGGGCGAGCTCGCAGTCAGCCCGGCCTCGCCCGACTCCCCGAAGCGGAGCGCCAGTCGGTAGCCGTCCCGGGTGGTCGCGGCCACCCCGGGGCGGTCCCAGTCGGTGTTCAGCGAGGTGATCGTCCAGCCGCGCCGCCGCCAGTGCCGTTCCACTGCGTCCACCAGCGCCGCCCGCCGGGGCAGCGAGACGACGGTGAGGATGTCGCGCCCCCGGGTGACGTACCAGCGCACCGCCGACTCGCGCCCCGGCCGGGGCAACCGCGCGCCCGACCGGGGCGCCGCCTCCTGCCAGGCGGGCATCGGGTCGATGGCGTCCAGGGTGTCCTGAAGCAGCGTCTCGCAGCGCTCTGCGGCATCGAGTTGATCGGCCGTCACACCTGGTTCCGGCCTCGACCACCGCCAGGCGGGCACGGCCGGCGCACCATCGGGGCAGCCGCCCGGGCATCCGACGTTGAGTTCGGCACCACCTGACTGCACAGGGCCCTCCGTACTCCTCCCGGCGATCAACCCGGGCTGGGATTCCGTCACTGCTTGGACGGTGGACGGGTACGGGCAGTTCCATCCCCACCATCCCCACACCTTTCGAATTGCACTGCACGGTGCAGTTGAATCACTGCTCTGCACTGTGTAGTTTACTTCTCGTGCCGCCAACGGGAACAGCCCGGCGGCACCACCGTCCACGAAAGGACTCCCGCCATGCCCACCATCACCGTCGGCACCGCCCGCATCCCCTACCGCGTCGTCGGCGACGGCCCCGACACCCTCGTCCTGGTCCACGGCACCGGCCCCGGATCCGGCATGTGGGACGGCCTGCTGGACTCCTTCACCGACCGCTACACCGTGCTGCTGCCCGACCTCTCCGGCAGCGAGGCCGCCGAGGATGACGGCTCCCCGCTCACCCTGGAGACCCTCGCCACCCAGGTCAACGCCGTGATCGACGACGCCGACCGCGGCCCCGCCGACGTCTTCGGCTTCTCGCTCGGCGCCGTCGTCGCCACCGCGGCGGCCGCCCGGCGCCCCGACCAGGTCCGCCGCCTGGTCGCCGCCGCCGGCTGGATCAGCGCCGAACAGGACGAGTACCTGCGCCTGTCCATGGCCACCTGGCTGTCACTCGCCGACCACCCCGGCGCCTTCGGCGGCTACGCCACCCTCACCGCCTTCAGCGGCGGCTTCCTCGACCGGATCGGCCGCGCCGCCGTCGAGGCCAACACCGCCTACATGCAGCCAACTCCCGGCACCCTGCGGCACATCGCCCTCGACCTCAGCCTGGACCTCACCCCGCTGCTGCCCCACGTCCAGGCCCCGGCCCTGGTGATCGGCTGCACCCAGGACGCCACCGTCCCGGTGCGCAACGCGCGGCGCCTGCACGCCGCCCTCCCGGGCAGCGTCTACGCCGAGTTCGACACCGGCCACATCGTGCTCGCCGAGGAGACCGAGGCGTTCACCAGGACCGTCCGGGAGTTCCTCGACGCCGCATGAGCGGCGGGCGGCGGGCCATCGGCACCGGGGAACGGGGACCCGGCGACGGGCGGCGGAAGGGGGAGTCGGAGCACACCGCCGCCCGGGTAACAAGTCCCTGTTCAAAAAGGCCGATTACCGCGCCTGGTGATCGGAATGAAATTGACTGAACGTCAACTTGCAAGGTGAGACTGCTTCGTCAGTCACACCGGCAAGGAGCAGACCATGCGCATACTCTTCACCGGCCCCGCCTCGGCCGGCCACCTCTTCCCGCTCGTGCCGACCGCCCAGGCGCTGCGCGCCGCCGGGCACGAGGTCCTGTTCGCCTGCGGGCAGCCGCTCGACCAGCTCCGCCGCGCGGGCTTCCCGATCGTCGAGATCGGCGACGGCCGGGGCCTGATGGAGCTGTTCGAGGAGCGCCTCGGGAACAAGATCCAGTACGTCACCCCGGACAGGTCGCAGGACGAGATCTTCGACACGGCGGCCGCGATCTTCGCGCACGCCTCCCGCCCCACCGTCGACGGCCTGCTGGAGGCCGCCACCGAGTGGGGCGCCGACCTGCTCGTCCACGACTCCTTCCAGGCCGCCGCACCGCTGGTGGCGACCCTGCTCAAGATCCCGTCGGTGGTCCACAACTTCGGGGTCAACCCCGGCCTCCCCATGAGCCGCCTGCTCGCCTCCCACTTCACCGACGTCTACGAGCGGCACGGCCTGGCCGGCCCGGCCCCCGCCACCGCACTCAACATCGGCCCGCTCGGCGGCGACCCGGACGGCCTGCCGATGCGCTACATCCCCTACAACGGCGGCGGCATGGTCCCGGCCGAGTTCCTCCGCACCGCCGACCGCCCGCGGATCGCCGTCACCCTGGGCACCGTCCTCGCCGAACTCGACGGCGTCCGGGCCGTCGCCCGCCTGGTCGAGGCCGCCGCCGAGGTCGACGCCGACTTCCTGCTCGCCGTCGGCGGCGCCGACCTCGCCCCGCTCGGCACCCTGCCCGACAACGTCCGCGGACTGCCCTGGGTCCCGCTCAACGAACTGCTCAGCCGCGCCGACGCGTTGATCCACCACGGCGGCTCCGGCACCATGCTGACCGCCCTCCAGGCCGGCCTGCCCCAGCTGCTCCTCCCCCAGGGCGCGGACCACTTCATCAACGCCGAGGCGCTCACCGCGAGCGGCGCCGCCCTGAGCTCCTCCTCCGACGCCGTGGACACCGCCCTCCTCGACCGCCTCCTCACCGACCCCGACCTCCGCGACGCCGCCCACCGGCTCCAGGCCGAGAACGCCGCCCTCCCCACCCCGACCGCCCTCGTCCCCACCCTCGAAGCCCTCACCACCCGCTGAGCCATGGCCCGGTCGGGTTCGGCCGGACGGCCGAACCCGACCGGACGGTCTCTCACCCGCGGGCGGCCGGGGCGAACTCCTCCCGGATCGCGTTCACCAGTCCGGTCACCAGGCGCGCCCGCGGCACCATCGCGTCGACCACGACGTACTCGTGGTCGGCGTGGGCGCCCCCGCCGACCGCGCCCAGGCCGTCCAGCGTCGGTATGCCCAGGGCGGCGGTGAAGTTGCCGTCGCTGCCTCCGCCGACCGCCGTACCCGAGAGGCCCGGAACGAGTCGGCGTGCCAGCCGGAACAGCTGCTCCGACGCCGACTCCGGCATCGGGGGCCGGCCCACCGCGCCCCGGACCACGATCTCGGCCCCGTCCAGGTGCGGGCGCAGGTTCGCGAACGCGGACTCGATCCGCTCCTTCTCCCCGGCCGTCTCGACGCGGACGTCGACGGTCACCGTCGCCTCCGCCGGCACCACGTTGTCGGTGGTCCCTGCCGACGCGATGGTCGGCGTCACCGTCGTCCCGGCCTCCGGTCGGCTCAGCGCCGCCAGGTCCAGGACCTGGTGGGCCGCCTCGACCAGCGCGTTGACTCCGGCAGCGGGCTCCAGCCCGGCGTGCGCCGCCCGGCCCCTGACGGACAGTTCGAACGTGCCGCACCCCTTGCGACCGGTCTTCAGAGCGCCACCTTCGGCCGCCCCCTCGAACACCAGGACCGCCCCGCAGGCGCGGGCCCGCTCCTCGATCAGCGCCCGCGAGGCGCCGGAGCCGACCTCCTCGTCGGCGGTCACCAGGATCTCCACGCCGGTCGGATCGTCCAGCGCCGCCAGCCCGTGGACGGCCTGCACGAGACCGCCGAGCATGTCGAAGACACCGGGTCCGGTCGCGTGGCCGTGTTCCACCCGGAAGGGACGCCGGGCGAGCGTGCCGAGCGGGAACACCGTGTCGTGGTGGCCGAGGACCAGCACCTGCGGATCGCCGCCGCCCGACCAGTGGACGTGCGGACCCGCCACGCTCTCCACCAGGACGGCCCGCCCGCCCAGCCGGCTCTCGATCACCGCCGCGACGGCCTCGGCGGAGACCCGCAGGGCGTCCGGGTCGCGGGACGGGGACTCGACCTCGACGAGCCTCCGCAGGTCCTCGAGCATCGCGTCCACGCGTACGGCGGCACTCCTGTGCATCGTCATCCTTCAACGTCTGTGTGGTTCGGCCCGCCGCACACCCGCACCGGGTTGTCTGCCTGCGCGCCTGCTTATTCGTCCTACTCGTCCTACTCGCCCTACTCCTCTTACTCGTCTTGCTCCTCCACGCGGTGACCGGCCGACCGCAGGGCCGCCAAGGCGTCGGTGAGCCGCTCCGAAGGCACCAGCACCAGGTCCGCGTCGTACGTCGAGGCCACGAACACCGGCACTCCGGCGGCTGCCAGCGGCGCGATGAGCAAGGACAACATGCCCGGCAGGTCGAGCGCGTGGGCACTGTCACCGCTGTACAGCGCCGTCCAGCGCTCGACGGACGCGCCGTCCACCCGCTCGTCCACCTCGCGCACCACGGTCAGCCCCTCGGGGGCCCGAACCAGCGAGACCCAGCGCGACGCCAGGGCCGACGCCTCATCGGCCGGACGTTCGACGCAGAGGGATTCCGGAAGAATGCGCAGATGCTGCGCGGCCGCGGTAGTCACCCGCCGATGGTAGGAAATCCTGCGCATCCATGGACCCGCACCCCCGGCCCCGGACAACGCAAAAGCCGCAGGTCATGTGACCTGCGGCTTTCGGTAGGGAGCGGGCGACGAGAATCGAACTCGCGCTCCAAGCTCGGGAATCTTTGGGCTTCCGGACCCAAAGCGCTCCTGACCTGCAACGATGCCACCGCAATCGGCCCTTCGGACACCGGGCGCAGACCGCTGCTGACCGCCGCTCACCACCCGCTCTGGCACGGATCCGGCACGCACCGGAATCGTCCGGGCGGAAACCTGCTGGCCAATCCGGTCCAGGTCGGCCAGACCGTTGCGACCAGGCCGTAGGGCCGAAACTCCGCGGCGCCGGTCGTCTCCCGCGCGACCGGCGCCGCGGCCGTAGGCTGCTGCGCGCGACGTACGGCATCGAGGTAGCCCGAAATGGCTTCATGTCTGCGGATCAGGCACTCGATGCGCTCGCCCATCCGCTCCCGCTCCCGCTCCAGGGTCGTGATCGTCTCCGCGGTCGCGCCGGCAACGTGGATCACTCGGGAGCTCAGGCACGGAAGAAGCTGCTTGATGATCCGGGTCGGCAGTCCGGAGTCGAGCAGCCCCCGGATCTGCAGGACGCGGTCGACGCAGCGCTCGTCGTACTCCCGGTAGCCGTTCGCGGAGCGCTCCGGGGCGATCAGCCCCTGCTCCTCGTAGTAGCGCAGTAATCGGCGCGGGGTTCCGGTGCGCTCGGACAGCTCTCCGATCCGCATCTGGCCCACCTCCTGTCTCACCGTCTGCCAGTGCCGCCAGTTCCGCCAGGGTGCATCACTGATACAGCCTCACGCCATAAGATAATTAATAGTTCTCTTTTTTTGAAGCCTGGCTGTGCGGTCGAGGAGGACCACGCGGCGGCGGTCCGCATCCAGGGCTACGCCGAGACCCAGGTCGCGGTGGGGCAGGTGACGTATTGCCGGCAGCCGCCGGGTGCGGTCGGGAAGCGCCGTCCGAACAATGACTCAGGAACCGGCCGCCGCCACCGGGGCGGCATCACGGGCCGGCCTCCCCCGCTCCTCGCCCAGCTCGATCCGCCGGACGGTGCTCGGCACCGCGATCGCCGGCAGCATGCACCGCCAGATCTCCGCCACCCGCTGCGGCAGATCCGCGTGCCCGGCCTCGACGTAGGAGTGCATCTGGGCGCCGGTACAGGCGTTGACCAGCAGTCGGGCGAACGCCTCGATGTCCGTCCCGGTCTTCAACTCCCGCTTGGCCTGGGCCATGCGAAGGTCCTCCAGCACGAGCTTGGCCCACTGCCGGTGGGAGTTCTCCTCCGGAGGGAGGAACCGCTCCTGCTCCCACACCAGCCGGGCGCCGGCCTGCAGAATGGGGTTGTCGAGCAGCTGACAGGCCCAGGTGAGGGTGATGTCCACGGCGCGCTGGAGGCCCTGCGAGAGCTGCGGCGGGACCACCAGGTCCGGCTGACCGGAGACGATGAACCGGGCCAGCTCCTCCTTGTTCCGGAAGTGGAAGTACACGGCGCCGAGCGTGACCCCCGCCCGGTCGGCGATCTTCACCACGCTCGAGCCGGCAAAGCCGAGCTGCCCGAACACCTCCGCCGCCGCCCGCACCACAGCGGCCCGGGTCCGCTCGGCACGCTCCTGCTTCACGACCCGCCCGGTCATGAGATCACCTGCCAATCTTTACGAAAAAAAGTTTTCTTTATCTTATCTGCGGGCCGCCGAGACGAGTTGAGGAGGCGTTCCAGGGCTTCGAACCTCTCGCCGCGGGGTGCTCGTGACCATCACCGGCACCCCGCACGGCTCTGTTCGTCCGCGCTACGCCGACATACGACAAGGCTCCCCGGCCGTCGAGTCGAGATGTCTCAGGTCTCAACTCTTCGGCCGGGGAGCCTTGTCGCAACCGCCCTCCGAGGGGGCGGGGACGGCTCGCCGTCAGGCGGTGTACCCGCCGTCCACGGCGAGACCGGTGCCGGTGATGTAGCGGCCACCGGGGCCCGCCAGGAAGGTCACCGCGGCAGCGATGTCCTCGGCCACGCCGAAGCGCCCCAGGGCGGTGAGGCCGTTCTGGAAGTCGGCGCTCTCGCCCTCGGCCGGGTTCATGTCGGTGTCGATCGGGCCCGGGTCCACGGTGGTGACGGTGATCCCGCGCGGCCCCAGCTCCCGGGCAAGTGCCTTGGTCAGACCGATGAGCGCGGTCTTGGCCGTCGCCTGCAGGACGAAGTTCGCACCGGGGACGCGCCCGTTGAAGCACGACCCGACGCTGATGATCCGGCCGCCGTGGTCCATGTGCTTGGCGGCGGCCTGGGCGCCCAGGAAGACCGACTTGACGTCCACGGCGAGCACGCGGTCCAGCTCGTCAGCGGTCACCTCGGCCAGCGGGCCGTAGGCGAGGAAGCCGCCGTTGTTCACCAGAATGTCGATACGGCCCAGCTCCCGCACCGTCTGCTCCACGGCGTCCGCCGCAGCGGTCGGCTGGGTCAGATCAGCCTGGATGACCAGGGCCCGGCCGCCGTCCGCCTCAATCTGCTTGGCAACCTCGCGCGCCTTGTCCTCCGCCTGGACGTAGGTCAGCGCCACCGCCGCCCCCGCGTCGGCCAGCCGCTTCGCGATCGCCGCGCCGATCCCCCGGCTGCCGCCGGTCACCAGCGCTACCTTTCCGGTCAGGTCACTCATCGATGATTCCTTCGATAGACGGATCGTTGATTGTCCTGACGGGATCCTCGAACATTCCCACCGATGTGAGGGTCAAGCCCGGAGCCGGCCGCACCGCACAACAAGAAAGCCGCAGGTCAGATGACCTGCGGCTTTCAGTGTGGAGCGGGCGACGAGAATCGAACTCGCGCTCTAAGCTTGGGAATCTCGCCCACTCTCCTGGCCCACAAGTGCTCTGACGTGCAGACATCCGGACCTCGGGCCTGCTTCGGCCTCGATCGATGACCCCGCTGTTCACCGTGACTTACCGCCCAACACCGCCCCTTGGGGCACGGATAGGGCACGGCTCAATACGCCTGGCGCTGCCTGTCAGCGGCGTCTCCGGATCGGCCAGCGATGGCTGCGGCGAGCGCCAGCAGAGCTTCGACCTGTGCGACCTGCGTGCGGAGTTCGTAGCTGGATAGCTTGCCAATCTTGACCGGCGCCAAGAGCTGGCTCGCGGCCTGGGCATGTTCTTCGTAGCTGGCCATTCGGGACTCCGATTCGTTGAGATGAGAGCGAAGCCGTACAACGCCGATCCTAGATCCTAAGCCCCCCGTCACTGCTGACACTTCGCCACTGCGAGGGTGGCGTAGCGGTTTTGGCCGGTGTCCTGCCTGGCTTGGGGTCGAGCATGATCGGGGGGCCGTAAGCTGTTGCGACTCGGTCAGGGCTCTTTGGGCCTGACCGCAACTTGGCCGAGTGGCCCCCCGTTCTTGCTCGACGCGGGTCCCGAGCCGGGGAGGTGGGTAAAACCGCGCAGCCGCCCGCCCCCAGCCCCGGCGGGCTCTGACCTCGGCAACCCTCCCGGCCGCACGCTCGACGTGCGCGGCCGGCCGCCGACGGAGCGGGGCGCAGACAGGAGCGACGGCGAGCGGCCAGGGCCGCGCGCTGGCGCGCTGTGCGCGCCCTTGAATCAGTAGCGAAACTCATAACAGTCACCTTCACACCCCACCCCCTCACACCCACTCCCAGCTATCTACCCCTATCCCCATCTCGGCCCGTCTGGGGCGCTTGGCGCGTCCGGCGTTCTCCTCGGCCCTACCCGATCAGCTTCCGGCCGTCATGGGCCCGGATGTGCGGGGCATCGCCCCCGGGGCCGCTCAGTGCGTCAAGGATGCGTACGGCGAAGACCTCGCCCATGCTCTCCCGGACCTCCTGAGGGGTGAACCAGCGGACGGCCGTCGCCTCGTCTGTGGTCTGCTCCTTGCCGCCTTCGACCCGGCAACGGAACACCAGGGCCACGATGCTCCGGTTCATGTTCTTGTAGACGCCGGTCAGTCGCTCCGGCCGAACGAGGAGCCCGGTCTCTTCGAAGACCTCGCGCCGAACGCCGTCCTCCACGGTCTCGCCGAGTTCAAGCACGCCACCCGGAGGCTCCCAGGTGCCGTTATCGGCCCGCTGGATCACCAGGACTCGCCCGTCCTCACGCACCACAGCCCCCGCCACAGACACGGAGTGGAGGGGCGTTGACGCTTTCAGTGCGGGGCTGCTACTCATGTACAGGAGCATAGGAGATGAGTAGGACCATGGCGAGCAATGAGGTGGCCTCGACGGCCAAGTCCAAGTATCTCCAGATCGCGGATGACCTGGCGGCCCAGATCAAGTCCGGGACCCTCGCTCCCGGGGCCTCGGTGCCCAGCGAAGCCGAGCTGATGGAGCGCTACAGCGTGGCCTCCGGCACCGTGCGCAAGGCCATCGCCGAGCTGCGGACAGCTCAGCTCATCGAGACGCACCACGGACGGGGCTCCTTCGTTCGATCCCGCCCGCCAGTGCAACGAAAGTCCTCAGATCGGTTCCGCCGGGCTCACCGGAAGGCCGGTAAGGCGGCCTACCTTGCGGAGGCGGAGCAGTCAGGCGGTACCCCCTCGGTGACGGTCCTCTTCGTCGGCCCGGCCGATGCGCCTGCCGAGATCGCCGAGCGGCTGGGTGTTCCCGCCGGCGCGAAGGTCTTGGCTCGTAAGCGAAGGTACTTCCGGGACGGCGTGCCCACCGAGGAAGCGACCTCGTACCTGCCCTGGGATGTGGTGAAGGACATCCCGGAGATGTTCGCTGAGAACCCTGGCGGCGGAGGGATCTACGCCCGCCTGGAGGAGCACGGCCATACGCTCGCGGAATTCACGGAGACCGTTCGTGCTCGCCTGGCGACCAAGCCGGAGACCTCGGCTCTTGCGCTCAGCCCGGGGGCCCCTGTGATCCATCTGGTCCGGGACGCCATGACCGATGGCGGCCGGGTCGTCGAGGTTTGCGACACGGTGATGGCCGCTGATCAGTTCGTACTGGACTACCGGTTCGCCGCGCGCGACTGACTGTTGGTCAACTCTCGCAACCCGTCCTGGGATTCTTTCTCGTGACGGGTTGACTCATGTACAGGACTCAGGCACTCTTCTATCAGTCACTCATGTACATGAGTGCACAAGGTTGGCCCATGTAGCTGACCTGTGAAATCCCCGGCAGTTGCTCCTCCAAACGGTGTGACTGCCGAGCACGCCGCCACGATCCCCGGCGGTCCTTAGGGGCCGCTGAACACGCCGCCGCCAGCACATGCAGCGGGGACGACGCTCAACCGCCAAGCCGCGCGTCGTCCCCTTCGCCCCTCGTTCAAGGGAGCCTCCATCATGCCTGCTGCCCCCCTCGCCGGTCTCGCCGTCGCGCTCGTCCACTGCCTGTGCGCCGGAACCGGTCGCATCCCGGTCCCGCCGAAGTACCGGGCCGCGCTGGGCGACTTCGTGTCCTGCTCCCTCCACGCCGCCCCCACCGACGCCGACGCCTGCCCGTCCTGCTCGGGGACGCTGCGGGTCGTCGACCTCGACGGCGCCCTGTCCGGCGCCACCGGCGCCTTCGTGCCGTGCGACTGCATCGGCAGCCACCACTACGGCCGGTACGGCGCCTGCCCGTGCCACATCGACGTGTGGGACGACAACGACGGCCACACCGGCTGGGTCCCGGTCCCGCTGAACGAGTGGACCGACGACGCCCCGTACTTCCGGCCCTGCCCCGAGCACACCCCGAACGCCCGGCCCGTCCTGGCGGTGGCCGCGTGACCCACGCTCCCGTTCTCCCCGGCGGGGTGGACCGGCTGGTCCTCGCGGACCTGGCCCGGCTCGCCTCCCGGGGCGACCTCCCCAAGCTTCAGGACCAGTTACGCCGGACCGGCGGCTGCTCCAACCCGATCCACCTCAAGGGCTTCCGCACCCTCACCCACGCCCCGACCGGCGCCGTCTGGCACCGCTACTCCACCGAGCACGAACCCGGCCAGCGTCTCAAGGTCGCCTGCGGCAACCGCCGCTCCTCCCGCTGCCCCTCGTGCGCCCGGACGTACTCGGCGGACACTTTCCACCTGATCCGCGCAGGACTCGCCGGAGACACCGCCAAGGGCGTCCCGGCCACGGTCCGCTCGCATCCCCGCGTCTTCGCCACCCTCACCGCACCCAGCTTCGGCCCGGTCCACAACCGGCCCGACAAGGGCACCTGCCGCTGCGGCTTCGACCACCCGGCCGGGTCGCCCCTGCTCGGGACGCCGCTGGACCCGGAGACGTACGACTACGGGCACGCGGTGCTGTGGAACAACCACGCCCCGGACCTGTGGCGCCGCTTCACCATCTACCTGTTCCGGACCATGGCGAAGATGGCCGGGCTGTACCAGTACGAGTTCAAGGAGCAGGCGAAGGTCTCGTTCGGCAAGGTCGCCGAGTACCAGCGCCGGGGCGCCGTCCACTTCCACGCCGTCATCCGCATCGACGGACCCAAGGGTCCCGGCACGCCGCCGCCCGGCTGGGCGACGGTCGCGCTCCTGGACGCTGCGATCCGGGCCGCCGCCCGCCGCGCCGGCGTTCCCGTCGCCGCCGGAGGTGACCAGCCTGCCCGCGTCCTGGGGTGGGGAACGCAGGTCGATGTCCGCCCGATCGGCGCCTTCTCGACCGGCGAGATCACGGAGCAGGCGGTGGCCTCGTACGTGGCCAAGTACGCCACCAAGTCCGCTGAGACCACCGAGACGGTGGACCGCCGGATCCTGGAGCGTCACGAACTCGACCGGCACGATCTGCCCGCCCACACCCGCCGGCTGATCGAGGCCTGCTGGGACCTCGACCGGCACTACCCGGGCCGCCTGCTCGCGCACTGGTCCCACATGCTCGGCTTCCGCGGTCACTTCTCCAGCAAGTCCCCCACCTACTCGACCACCCTCGGCGCCCTCCGGCAGGTCCGCGCCGACTACCGCGCCGACCAAGCCCGCACCGAACTCCGGGAACGGCTCCTCGCCGCCGGACTGCCGGACCTGGACGACCTGCCCGAGGCAGAGACCCTGGTCGTCGCCCACTGGGCCTTCGCCGGCGCCGGGAACTCCCCGGGCGAATCCCTGCTCGCCGCCACCATCGCCCGGGACATCCACGAACGACACACCATCGACCGACAGGAGATGCGCGCACAACTCGCGCAAGAGGAGGGGGAGGCATGGACCGCTTGCTGACAGTCAAGGAGGTGGCCGAGCGCCTCGGCACCTGGGACACAAGCGGGGAACGCTTCCCGCGACGCCTGGTCGCGGAACGCCGGATCGCCTTCGTCAAGGTCGGTCGCCACGTGCGGATCACGGAATCGGCCCTCTCCGACTACGTGGCCGCCGACACCGTTCAGCCCCGGTCCCGCCGACTGCAGGCGGTGGCCTAAGTGGCAAGCAGGCGAAGGCAGTTCGGCCGTATCCGTAAGCTCCCGTCCGGCCGCTTCCAGGCTCGGTACCTCGACCCGAACGGCATGCTTCGGCCGGCGCCGGAGACCTTCGAGACGAAGACCGACGCGGATGACTGGCTGGCCGAGATGCAGACCAGCATCCGGAAGAAGGACTGGCGCGACCCCGACGCCGGGGCGGTCGACTTCGCCAAGTACGCCGACGCCTGGATCACTGAGCGCGGTCTGATGCCGACCACCCTGGAGCTGTACCGCCGACTGCTGCGGTTGCACCTCGAACCGACCTTCGGGGACCTCGACCTGGACGAGATCACGCCTCCGCTGGTCCGCGCCTGGCGGGCTGAACTCCGGGCCACCGGCAAGCACACCACGGCCGCGAAGGCGTACCGCCTGCTGAAGTCCGTCATGGCCACCGCGACCGATGACGAGCTGATCCGCCGGAACCCGTGCCGAATCAAGGGCGCGGGCAAGGAGTCGGCCGAGGAGCGTGGCATCGCCAGCATCGAGCAGGTCTACGAGCTGGCCGAGTTGGTGGGGCTGCGTTGGCGCTCCATGGTCCTGCTCGCCGCCTTCACGACGCTCCGCCCGGAGGAGCTGGCCGAACTTCGGCGCAAGGACATCAACCTTGTGGCCGGTACGGTCCAGGTCCGGCTCGCGGCCCCCGAACTCAACACCGGCCGGCGGGCGCTCGGCCACACGAAGTCCGAAGCGGGCAAGCGGGTCGTCACTATCCCCGCGGCTGTCCTGCCTGATGTCCGGCTGCACCTGGAACTGTTCGCGGAGAAGGGGGATGAGGATCTGCTGTTCGTCGGCGAGAAGGGCGCTCCATTCCGCCGAACCACCTTCGGCCGGGTGTGGCGGAAGGCACGTGCCAAGGCGGGTATGCCGGGCTTCCGCTTCTACGACCTCCGGCACACCGGCAACACCTTGGCCGCCGCGACCGGGGCCAGCCTCAAGGAACTGATGGCGCGCATGGGGCAGTCCTCCGTCCGGGCCGCGATGATCTACCAGCACGCCACTCGCGAACGGGACCAGAAGATCGCAGACGGCATGGATGCCGAGATCAGCCGCACGCTCGGTCGGGGCACGACGCCGCCCGACCAGCCATAGGGGCACACAGAGGGCACGGCAGCCCGGAAACGCAAAAGGCCCAGCTCGGGGATCATGCCCCTGAGCTGGGCCTTTACTGCTGGAGCGGGCGACGAGAATCGAACTCGCGCTCTAAGCTTGGGAAGCTCATGTTCTACCATTAAACTACGCCCGCCTGATGAGCCGTCAGAGACCGCTCGATCCAGTGTCACTGTACCCCATTCGCGACTGCCGTTGCACGGGGGCTCCGGGGGTGCGGCGGAGCCGGGTGGGGGCAGGGGTGGAGGCGTACTGTGTGGGCCGCGCACGAGTGCTCCGGCGGGTGGGGTCGGGCGGCGAGCCACGGTGAGGAATGTCCGGAACATCCCCTAATGTGACGCTGTCCCGGGGCTCGGCCGCCGGGGCGTGTGAGTACGGGTGAGTACTGGGTTAGGGATGGGAAGGGGATCGATGGAGCAGCGCGCCGTCGTTCGTTGTGCCGAGGGGCACCTGTTCAGCACCACCACGTTCCCGATGCAGAACCTCGGTCCCGGCCGGATCGGGCCCGGGCGGTTGATCCGCTGTCCGCAGTGCGGACGGCTGCGGAGTTCGGTGCTGGCCGACGTGCGGGAGCTGTCGGAGCCGCAACTGGCGCAGGCGATGCGGCTGGAGGCCGCGGAGTTCCTGGCCTGACGGCAGGCGGACGGGCAGGTGGGCCCCGGGCGGATTCGTCCGGGGCCCTTTCTTGCACGTAACCTCGAAGCGTGCTGCTCTCTGACAAGGACATCCGGACCGAAATCGACCTGGGCCGGGTCTCGATCGACCCGTTCGACCCGGCGATGATCCAGCCGTCGAGTATCGACGTGCGCCTCGACCGCTTCTTCCGCGTGTTCGAGAACCACAAGTACCCGCACATCGACCCCTCCGAGGAGCAGCCGGACCTGACCCGGCTGGTCGAGCCGGACGGGGACGAGGCGTTCATCCTGCACCCGGGCGAGTTCGTGCTGGCCTCGACGTACGAGGTCATCTCGCTGCCCGACGACGTGGCCTCCCGGCTGGAGGGCAAGTCGAGCCTGGGTCGGCTGGGCCTGCTCACCCACTCCACGGCCGGCTTCATCGACCCCGGCTTCAGCGGCCACGTGACGCTGGAGCTGTCGAACGTCGCGACGCTGCCGATCAAGCTGTACCCGGGCATGAAGATCGGGCAGCTCTGCCTGTTCCGTCTCTCCTCGCCGTCGGAGCACCCGTACGGCTCGGCGCGCTACGGCTCGCGCTACCAGGGCCAGCGCGGCCCGACGCCGTCCCGCTCGTACCTGAACTTCCACCGCAGCAAGGTCTGAGCGCACAGCGACGACCCAGCAGCGAGGACCCAGCGGAGCCGCACGCAACCGGGCGGCCACCCCTCAGCGAGGGGTGGCCGCCCGCGGCGTTTCTCAGGCCCGCTTGGGGCTGGTGACGGCGATCAGCTCGGTGCCGTCCTCGGACAGCCGCAGCTCGGTGCGCAGCTCGGCCAGCTCGCCGAGGTGGTGCAGGTGGGTGCCGCCGCAGAAGATCTGCGCGCCGCCCTCGGGCAGTTCGCAGTGCCACTGGCGGCGTGCGGTGAGCTCGGGGCCGGGCACCTCGATGCGGACCGGGGCGTCGGCGGCGACCCACGCGGCGAGCCGGGCGTTGACGGCCTCGGTGAGGGCGGGCAGGGCGTCGGCGAGGGCGGGGAACTCCTCGGTGGCGTCCGCCGTGAAGCCCTTCTTCTTGAGCGACTTGCCGAGCCGGTAGGTGTCGGTGCTGGCCTGGGTGTCCATCACCGAGCTCGCCATGGCGAGGCTGTCGAAGTCCGGGTTGCCGAAGGCGTCCGAGCGGCCCGGGTCCTTGCGCCAGCGCGGGGCGAGCGCGGCATTGAGGGCGAGCGCGAGCAGGTGGCAGCCGCTGTGCGAGGCGCTGAGAGCGCCCCGGCGCTCGGCGTCGACGGCGAGCGCGGCGGTGCGGCCGACGATGTCGCCGGGGTCGGTGGCGAGGACGTGCAGGACCAGCCAGGACCACTCCTCGTCGCCGCGCCGGACCGGGATGTCGGCGCCGACCAGCAGCGCGTCGTCGGCCGGGCCGACGGCGCCGGTCAGGCAGTCGACCACGGCCAGCTCGGTGCCGTCCACGGTGAGGGTGCCGAGGTCGGCCGGCTGGTCGGGCCAGGTGTGGTCGAGCGGGTGGAACGGGGTCGCCCCGGTCACGACGGCGTACCGGCCGTCGGCCAGCGGGTGCACCGCGAGCACCGGGGACTCGCCGGTCACCGCCCCGGCCGGGAAGCTGACGTGGGTGGTGGGGAGGGTCATGCCTGGCTCCGGTGGACGTGGGACGACGAGGGTGGACGGGCCCCGGCGCTCGACCGCGGCCCGTCCACCATTCTGCCCTTCGCCCGTCAGCCCAGCGTCGGCAGCTTGATCAGCACCAGCAGGGCGAGCAGTTGCAGCGCCGACGCGGCGGCGGCCTTGCCCCAGGGCAGGTCATGCAGCCGTCGGACCATGCCGGCCAGCAGGAACGCGCAGAGCGCCCAGGTCGCCCAGCCGACGACCTGGACGACGGCGCTGCCGGAGGGCAGGACCAGGTCGAGGAGCAGCCGGGGCGCGTCGGTCAGCCAGCCGATCAGCGCGGCCAGGCCGACGGTCGACTTCCACGGGCCGTCGCCGCCCAGCTGCCGGGCCAGCGCGTACGTGACCGTGCCGAAGACCGCGCCGGCCACGGTGAAGCCGAGGGCGGCGGCGACGATGCCGGTCAGCGCCACGGTGAAGGTGGAGTTGACGATGTCGTCGTGGGTCAGCCCGATGCCGAGCACCGCGAGCGAGCCGTACAGCAGCGAGACGGTGAGGGCGGGCAGCCAGACCTGGTGGTCGCGGGTGCGGTCGAACATCGCGGTCGGGCTGCGGAAGAGGCCGATGAACAGCTCGCGCCAGTGCGGCCGGGGGCCGGCGACGTGCGGGGCGGACTGGCCGCCGGCCCGGTAGACGGCGACGTTGTCCTGGCCGTAGGGGTCCTGGCCGTCCTGGTCCTGGCCGTAGGGGCCGTGGCCGTACGGCGCCTCCTGCTGGTACGGCGGCTGCCCGTACGGCGGCTGCTGTCCCTGGTCCGGGTACTGCCCCTGGTCGTAGTAGCCCTGGTGCGGCGGCTCCTGCCCGTACGGGCCGCCGCCCGGGTACGGGTCGCCCGTCGGGAAGGCGCGGGTGTTCCCCGGCCGGTCGGCCGCGTACGGGTCGTACCCGTCGCCTGCCGTCCCCCCGGGTCCGCCCGCGGCTCCCGGGTGCGGGGCCGTGAAGTACTCCGGCCCGTCCGTCTGCCCGTGCCCCCCGGACGCCCCTGCCGGCGGCGGCGGAGGTGCCGACCACCCGCCGTGCGGACGGTCGGCACCCTGACCGCTGTCGTATCGATTACCAGCCACGCTCTGAAGGTACCCGTCCGGCCCAACGCGCGTCGGCCCCGAACGAAGCCGGGGCCGGTTTGCAGCGAGGCTGAGACGAACGGGGCCGAAAGCCGCCCCGGCGCTCCGGAAAACCGGAGCGCGGGGCTGCCGGGAAACCGGAGCCACCGGGAAACGGGGCTGCCGGGAAACAGGGCTACCGGGAAACAGGGCTACCGGGAACCCGGAGCTACCGCTGCGCGGTGACCGACGGCCCGTGCACCGCCGCCGCGGCGGCGGTGCCGGCCGGGCAGCCGCCCGGGCCGGCCGTGGTGCGGACGGCGCCGACCGGCAGCAGGGTGCCGCAGGCGATCCGGATGCCGTTCGGCAGCTCGTTGTCCGACTCCACGATGGCGCCGTCGCCGATCACCGCGCCGTCGAGTGCCGAGCGGTCGCCGACGGTCGCGTAGGCGCCCACGATCGAGTCCTTGACCAGGGTGTCCGGGCCGATCACCGCGCCGGGCAGGATCACGCTGCCCTCGACGATCGCGCCGGCCTCGACCACCGCGTCCGCGGAGACCACGGTGCCGCCGCTGAGCACCGCGCCGGGGTGGACGGTGGCGCCGGGCAGCAGCAGGGCGTCGCCGGTCGGGCCGGGGACGGCCGGGGAGTCGACCTTGCCGAGCACCAGGTCGGCCGAGCCGCGGACGAAGGCGGCCGGGGTGCCGAGGTCCAGCCAGTACGAGGTGTCGACCACGCCGCGCAGCAGGGCGCCGGTGGCCAGCAGCTCCGGGAAGGTCTCGCGCTCGACGGACACCTCGCGGCCGGCCGGGATGCGGTCGATCACGGAGCGGGTGAAGACGTAGCAGCCGGCGTTGATCTGGTCGGTGACGATCTGCTCCGGGGTCTCCGGCTTCTCCAGGAACTCCAGCACCCGCCCGGTCTCGTCGGTCGGGACGAGGCCGAAGGCGCGCGGGTCCTCGACCCGGGTCAGGTGCAGGGTGACGTCGGCCCCGGCGGCGACGTGGCCGTCACGCAGGGCGGCGATGTCGACGCCGGAGAGGATGTCGCCGTTGAAGACCAGGACCGGCTCGTCGGGGCCGCAGGTCAGGCCGGAGGCGGCGTTGCGGATGGCCCCGCCGGTGCCCAGTGGCTCGCGCTCGGTCAGGTAGACCAGCTCGATGCCGTACGGGGTGCCGTCCTGGAAGTGGTCCTCGAACACCTCGGCCAGGTACGAGGTGGCCAGCACGACGCGGGTGACGCCGGCGGCGGCCGCACGGGCCAGCTGGTGCGCGATGAACGGGACGCCTGCCACCGGCAGCATGGGCTTGGGGGTGTGGGTGGTCAGCGGACGCAGTCGCGTGCCCTTACCACCGACCAGCATGATCGCCTCGGTCATGGTCTGCGCTGTTCCCCTTGTGTCTCTGCGGCCCGGCCCGGCGGGCCGATGCCTCCGTCGGTGTTCTCGACCCGGGCGGCCGGCTCGGGTCGGCACCCGTGCGGCCTTGTGTCCGGAACGGGTCGACCGGCACGAAGCCGGTCCGGCGCCTACTGTATTTCCTTCCAACCGAATGCCCGTCCGGCGCCTGTGCGACGGACATCACTCCCCGCCCGCCCGGGCTGTCGCCGGGAGCCGTCGTGTCGGCCCAAAAGACCGGCCCGGTGGGCGCGTTGGCGGCGTCCACCGGGCCGGGCAGTTGTAGCAGAACTGTCGAACAGCGGGGCTGTCGGTCAGCGGACGGCTACGCGTCCACCGTCGCGGCCTGCTCCTCGGCCTCGGCCGGCGGGGTGGCCTTCACCGAGTCGAGCAGCAGCTGGGCCACGTCGACCACCTTCAGGTGCTCCTTGGCCGCGCCCTCGTTCTTCTTGCCGTTGACCGAGTCGGAGAGCATCACCAGGCAGAACGGGCAGGCGGTGGAGACGATGTCCGGGTTGAGCGACAGCGCCTCGTCCACGCGCTCGGTGTTGATCCGCTTGCCGATGCGCTCCTCCATCCACATCCGGGCGCCGCCGGCGCCGCAGCAGAAGCCCCGCTCCTTGTGGCGGTGCATCTCCTGCTGGCGCAGACCGGGGACCTTGTCCATGATCTCGCGCGGCGGGCTGTAGACCTTGTTGTGGCGGCCCAGGTAGCAGGGGTCGTGGTAGGTGATCAGGCCCTCGACCGGGTTGACCGGGACGAGCTTGCCCTCGTCGATCAGGTGCTGCAGCAGCTGGGTGTGGTGGATCACCTCGAAGTGCCCGCCGAGCTGCGGGTACTCGTTGGCGATGGTGTTGAAGCAGTGCGGGCAGGTGGCCACGATCCGCTTGGTCGGGGCGTCCTCCAGCGCGGCGTTCAGCGTCTCGACGTTCTGCGCGCCGAGCATCTGGAACAGGAACTCGTTGCCCAGGCGGCGCGGGGAGTCACCGCTGCAGGTCTCCTCCTTGCCGAGGATGGCGAACTTCACGCCCGCCGTGTGCAGCAGTTCGGCGAAGGCCTTGGTGGTCTTCTTGGCGCGGTCCTCCAGGGCACCGGCGCAGCCGACCCAGTAGAGGTACTCGACCTCGGCGGGGTCGATGTCCTCGCCGATCACCGGCACCTCGATGCCGGTCTCCTTCTTGAGCTCCTTGACCCAGTCCAGGCGCGCCTTGGTGGCCATGCCCCACGGGTTGCCCTTGTTCTCCAGGTTCTTGAGCATCGTCCCGGCCTCGGTCGGGAAGTTGCTCTCGATCATCACCTGGTAGCGGCGCATGTCGACGATGTGGTCGATGTGCTCGATGTCCACCGGGCACTGCTCGACGCAGGCGCCGCAGGTGGTGCAGGACCACAGCACGTCCGGGTCGATGACGCCGTTCTCCTCGGCGGTGCCGATCAGCGGGCGCTCGGCCTCGGCCAGCGCGGCCGCCGGGACGTCCTTGAGCTGCTCGGAGGTGGCCTGCTCGTTGCCCTCCATGTCCTTGCCGCCGCCGGCCAGCAGGTACGGCGCCTTGCCGTAGGCGTGCTCGCGCAGGCTCATGATCAGCAGCTTGGGGGAGAGCGGCTTGCCGGTGTTCCAGGCCGGGCACTGCGACTGGCAGCGGCCGCACTCGGTGCAGGTGGAGAAGTCGAGGATGCCCTTCCAGGAGAAGTGCTCGACCTGGGAGACGCCGAAGACGGCGTCCTCGGCCGGGTCCTCGAAGTCGATCGGCTGACCCTTGCTGGTCATCGGACGGAGCTCGCCGAGCGCGGTGCCGCCGTCCTCCGCGCGCTTGAAGTAGATGTTGAAGAAGCCCAGGAACCGGTGCCAGGCCACGCCCATCGAGGGGTTGATGCCGATGGTGATGGCCCACGCGAACGAGATGCAGATCTTCAGCATCGCGAACAGCCAGACCAGGTTCTCCAGCGTGCCGTGCGAGAGCCCGCTGAGCGCGGAGACGATCGGGTACGAGACCAGGTGCGCCGGGCCGTACGAGTCGACGCCGTTGAGGGCGCCCTCCAGGGCGCGCAGCATCAGGATGCAGAGGCCGATGCCGAGGATCGTGTACTCGACGTAGAAGGCCTGCCAGGCGATCGAGCCGGCGAACCGGGACTTGCGGCCCGACCTGGACGGCAGGCTCATCAGCCGGATCACGATCAGGGTCGCGATGCCCAGCGTGGTCAGGGTGCCGACGAGTTCGACGAACAGCTGCCAGATCATCCAGTGACCGATGATCGGCAGCTCGAACTCGGCGTCGAAGAGCTGGCCCATGGCGTTGACGATGGTCAGCACCAGGCTGAAGAAGCCGACGGCGACGAACCAGTGGGCGATGCCCACGATCCCCCAGCGGTTCATCCTGGTGTGGCCGATGAACTCGACCGCGACGGTCTTCACGCGCTGGGCGGGCTTCCCGAAGCGGGTGGTGTCCGGCGCGCCGGTCAGCACCACCTTGAAGATGTGCCACGCCGCACGAAGGGCGAGCGCGGTGCCGATCACGAATGTGACCAGCGAGATGACGATCGCTGCTAGCTGCATCGGCTCTCCGTCTCCTGCGGCTTTGCGGTTGAGCAGGCTCTGCGGTTCTGCGGACTTCGACTGAGTGTACTGGTCGGTAACTTGCCGGGCCGACGGCCCGGACAATACCGGTCGCCAACAGTTCTCCAGAAGGTTCCCAAGCTATGGCGACAGTCACGTGACCGCACCGGCACCGCGCCGAACCCGCACCGCACCGGCCCCGCTCCACGATCCCGCTCAGCAAAGTTGAGCGACTTCCACTCATGGCTGTTGACGCTGCCCGTCGAGTCATGCATCCTTGAGCCCGTAAAGCTCAACTCTTCCGTGGAGGTATTTACGATGGCACGCGCGGTCGGCATCGACCTCGGCACGACGAACTCGGTCGTCAGCGTTCTCGAAGGTGGCGAGCCCACCGTCATCACGAACGCCGAGGGCGCCCGGACCACGCCGTCCGTCGTCGCCTTCGCCAAGAACGGCGAGGTCCTGGTCGGCGAGGTGGCGAAGCGGCAGGCGGTCACCAACGTCGACCGCACCATCCGCTCGGTCAAGCGCCACATGGGCACCGGGTGGAAGATCAACCTGGACGGCAAGGACTTCAACCCCCAGCAGATCAGCGCCTTCATCCTGCAGAAGCTGAAGCGCGACGCCGAGGCGTACCTGGGCGAGACCGTCACCGACGCCGTCATCACCGTCCCGGCGTACTTCTCGGACTCCGAGCGCCAGGCCACCAAGGAGGCCGGTGAGATCGCGGGCCTCAACGTCCTGCGCATCGTCAACGAGCCGACCGCGGCCGCCCTGGCGTACGGCCTCGACAAGGACGACCAGACCATCCTGGTCTTCGACCTCGGCGGCGGCACCTTCGACGTCTCCCTGCTGGAGATCGGCGACGGGGTCGTCGAGGTGAAGGCCACCAACGGTGACAACCACCTCGGCGGCGACGACTGGGACCAGAAGGTCGTCGACCACCTGGTCAAGGTGTTCCAGAGCGGCCACGGCGTCGACCTGTCCAAGGACAAGATGGCCCTGCAGCGTCTGCGCGAGGCCGCCGAGAAGGCCAAGATCGAGCTGTCCTCGTCCTCCGAGACCTCGATCAACCTGCCGTACATCACGGCCTCCGCCGAGGGCCCGCTGCACCTGGACGAGAAGCTCACCCGCGCCCAGTTCCAGCAGCTGACCGCCGACCTGCTCGAGCGCTGCAAGATCCCGTTCCACAACGTGATCAAGGACGCCGGCATCTCGCTCTCCGAGATCGACCACGTCGTCCTGGTCGGCGGCTCGACCCGCATGCCGGCCGTCGCCGAGCTCGTCAAGGAGCTGACCGGCGGCAAGGACGCCAACAAGGGCGTCAACCCGGACGAGGTCGTCGCCATCGGCGCCTCGCTCCAGGCCGGTGTCCTCAAGGGCGAGGTCAAGGACGTCCTGCTGCTCGACGTCACCCCGCTGTCCCTCGGCATCGAGACCAAGGGCGGCATCATGACCAAGCTGATCGAGCGCAACACCACGATCCCGACCAAGCGCTCCGAGATCTTCACCACGGCCGAGGACAACCAGCCGTCCGTGCAGATCCAGGTCTACCAGGGCGAGCGCGAGATCGCGGCGTACAACAAGAAGCTCGGCATGTTCGAGCTGACCGGCCTGCCGCCGGCGCCGCGCGGCCTGCCCCAGATCGAGGTCACCTTCGACATCGACGCCAACGGCATCATGCACGTGGCCGCGAAGGACCTCGGCACCGGCAAGGAGCAGAAGATGACCGTCACCGGCGGCTCCTCGCTGCCGAAGGACGAGGTCGACCGCATGCGCCGCGAGGCCGAGCAGTACGCCGAGGACGACCACAAGCGCCGCGAGGCCGTCGAGACCCGCAACTCCGCCGAGCAGCTCGTCTACTCGACCGAGAAGTTCATCGCCGACAACACCGACAAGCTCCCCGCCGACGTCAAGACCGAGGTCGAGACCGCCATCGGCGAGCTCAAGGAGGCCCTGAAGGGCGAGGACATCGCGACGATCCGCGAGGCCTCGGAGAAGGTCTCCACCACCGCGCAGAAGCTCGGCCAGGCGCTCTACGCCAACGCCGACGCCCCCGCCGGTGCCGCCGCGGCCGACGACTCCGCCCAGGCCAAGGCCGACGACGACGTCGTCGACGCCGAGATCGTCGACGACGAGAAGCCCAAGGGTGGTGCGTCGGCATGACGGACAAGCCGCAGGGCGGAAAGCCCGGCGACGACTCCGCCGCCGAAGAGGCCGTGATCAAGGCCGCCGAGGAAGCCGCGGCGGCCGGTGCCGCCGAGGGCTCCCCGGAGGAGCTCGCCACCGTCAAGCGCGAGCTGACCGAGCGCACCGCCGACCTGCAGCGCCTGCAGGCCGAGTACCAGAACTACCGCAAGCGGGTCGAGCGCGACCGGCTGACCGTCCGCGAGATCGCGGTCTCCAACATCCTGGAGTCCCTGATCCCGGTCCTGGACGACATCGGCCGCGCCCGCGAGCACGGCGAGGTCACGGGCGGCTTCAAGTCCGTCGCCGAGTCCCTGGAGACGGTCGTCGCCAAGCTGGGCCTGCAGCAGTTCGGCAAGGAGGGCGAGCCCTTCGACCCGACCATGCACGAGGCGCTGATGCACAGCTACTCCTCGGACGTCACCGAGGACACCTGCGTGCAGATCCTCCAGCCCGGCTACCGCATCGGTGAGCGGATCATCCGCCCGGCGATGGTCGCCGTCGCGGAGCCCCAGCCGGGCACCCAGACCGTCGGCGACGCCGACGCGAAGTCCGGCGACGCGGACGAGTCCGACGGTGGCTCGGACAGCTGACAACCTGTGACAGCTGACAACCAGTGCGCTGCGGAGTCGTACGCCGGCCAGAACGGCGGCCGGCTCCGCAGCGCGCTGTCAACGGCGTTGCGTTCCCTTGCTGTTGACAGCACAGTGACGATGGACATCGGGAGGTGACGGGAGCCGTGAGCGAGCGCAGCGAGCGAACCGTTAAGGGGCGCGTGTACCGCTCAGCGGCTGCCGAGCGAAGCGAGGTGGACGCATGAGTGGCAAGGACTATGTCGAGAAGGACTACTACAAGGTCCTCGGCGTGCCCAAGGACGCCACCGCCACCGAGATCAAGAAGACCTACCGCAAACTCGCGCGCGAGTTCCACCCCGACGCCAACACGGGTGACGCCAAGGCCGAGGAGCGGTTCAAGGACATCTCCGAGGCGTACGACGTCCTCTCCGACGAGAAGCGCCGCAAGGAGTACGACGAGGCCCGCAGCCTCTTCGCCAACGGCGGCTTCCGGTCCGGCGGCGGACCCGGCGGTGCCGGCAGCTACAGCTTCGACTTCGGCGACCTCTTCAGCGGCAACCAGAACGCCGGCGGCAGCGGCGGGCTCGGCGACGTCTTCGGCGGCCTCTTCAACCGCGGCGGCACCCGGCAGGCCCAGCCCCGGCGCGGCGCCGACGTCGAGACCGAGGTGACGCTCTCCTTCGAGGAAGCGGTCGACGGCGCGACCGTCCCGCTGCGGATGACCAGCCAGGCCCCCTGTCGCACCTGCAACGGCACCGGCGCCAAGTCCGGCACCACCCCGCGGGTCTGCCCCACCTGCGTCGGCGCGGGCACCGTCAGCCGCGGCCAGGGCGCCTTCGCGCTCTCCGAGCCGTGCAAGGACTGCCGCGGTCGGGGCATGATCGTCGACGACCCGTGCACCGACTGCCACGGCAGCGGCCGGGCCACCTCCGCCCGCACCATGCAGGTGCGCATCCCGGCCGGCGTCCAGGCCGACCAGCGCATCCGGCTCAAGGGCAAGGGCGCCCAGGGCGAACGCGGCGGCCAGCCCGGCGACCTCTACGTCACCGTGCACGTCGACCCGCACCCGGTCTTCGGCCGCAAGGGCGACAACCTCACCGTCACCGTCCCGGTCACCTTCCCCGAGGCGGCCCTCGGCGCCACCATCGAGGTACCCACCCTCGGCGGCCCCGCCGTGAAGCTCAAGCTGCCCCCGGGCAGCGCCAACGGCCTCACCATGCGTGCCCGCGGCAAGGGCGCCACCCGCAAGGACGGCACCCGCGGCGACCTCCTCGTCACCGTCGAGGTCGTGGTGCCGCAGCACGTCACCGGCGACGCGCTGAACGCCCTGGAGCAGTACCGCGAGGCCACCGCCTCCGACGATCCGCGAGCAGCCCTCTTCCGGGCGGCGAAGGGAGCGTGACGACCAGATGTCCCCGATGAATCCGATCAACCCCGACACCCCGATCGGCCCCGGCATCGGCGAAGGCCTGCCCGGCAACGGCAACCGCCGCCCCCGCCGGGCCCCCTCGGCCCCTCCGCCGTACGTCCTCACCGAGGACACTCCGGTGTACGTCATCTCCGTGGCCGCCGAACTGTCCGGCCTGCACCCGCAGACCCTGCGCCAGTACGACCGTCTCGGCCTGGTCTGCCCCGACCGCACCGCGGGCCGCGGCCGCCGCTACTCCTCCCGCGACATCCAGCAACTGCGCGAGGTCCAGCGGCTCTCCCAGGACGAGGGCATCAACCTGGCGGGCATCAAGCGGATCATCGAGCTGGAGAACCAGGTCACCGCCCTCCGGTCCCGCGTCGCGGAACTCGCCGACTCCCTGGAAGGCGCCGCCGCCGCCCTCCAGCAACGCGAGGCCGCCGTCCACGCCTCCTACCGCCGCGACCTCGTCCCGTACCAGCCCCCCACGCCGCAGTCCAGCGCCCTCGTCGTCTGGCGCCCCAAGCGCTGACCACGGCCGCACAGACACCGCCGCCGGCCCCCTCCTGTTCGGGGGGTGCCGGCGGCACTTTTGCAGTGAGAGAGTTCTGTCCTAGGCAGAAGTCGTCGATCTACCTGTGGCAAGGCGTCTCGTCAGTCGACTCATCACCGCCACCTAAGATCCTTGCCACAGCAGACGACAATCGCGTTGACTACGTGACGGTCAGCACTAGGAGCCGAAGATGAGTGGGCAAGAGCACGCAGGGACGGGACCTGCCGCATCACGGATCCTGTCCGAGGACGCCCGGAAGCTCTACCTGCAGGCCGTGAATGAAAACGGTCGTATCACTCCGGATGCCGGCCCGGCTGCCGGAAGCCCCGCTCTCGAAGAGCTGCTTGATCTCGGGCTACTCATACCCGACAGCGAAGAACCCGGAGCACTGCTGGCTGCCGATCCGGCACAACTCGCGAGCAGCCTGAGTTCGGCATGGCAACGACAAGCACTCGATTTGCTGTCAAAAGCAGTTTCCCTGCCGGCCGATCTCAGCGACCTCTCCGAGGCATTCCACGCCCCGGACACCACCGGCGGCTCGGTCGAATATGTCCACGGAAAGGCTCTGATTAATCAGAGGCTCCAACAGTCGGCAGCCCCGGGGGTCCTGGAAGGACTTTCCATGCAGCCCGGTGGACCAAGGCCCGCCGAAATGCTCACCTCGTTTCTGGAACGAGACCTGGAAATCCTCCGCCACGGCGCCTCGATGCGGACGATTTACCACGCGAGCACCCGCTACCACCAGCCAACACGTGACTACGTGGCGCAATTGACGGCAGAAGGGTGGCAGTTCCGGACGCTGGACGAACCGTACGCCCGGCTGATCATCGTGGATCGCCGCGTGGCCGTCATCCCGGTCGCCGCCGACTACAGCGCGGCCGCCTTCGTCCACGATCCGGCCGTCATCAGCTTCCTGATCGAGGAGGTCTTCGAACGGAGCTGGGGCAGAGCCCTGGAATTCGACGGCAATCGGGCCGTCCCGCACCAGGTGGTGTCCAGGCTCCGGCAGACCATCATCGACCTCATGCTGGCCGGCACCAACCACCGGGCCATCGCACGGAGGCTCGGCATCAGCGAGCGCACGCTCGCGCGGCACATCGCGGAGATGAGAGAGGAGCACAACGTCGACTCACTCTTCCAGCTCGGATATGTGCTCGGCCGGTCACCGCGAGCAGAAACCGACTGAAAGCCGGAAGACGGAGGCACCCCGTCCGCGGCACCGGATCCGGCCGTTCCGCGCGCCGCCTCGATCAGGAGTCGCTGTCAGGTTCAGTTCCAGTGCAGGTCGTCGGCAACGGCAACGATTGCGGTGTCGGCAGTGGCCGCCTGCCCGCCGCCGGAGGAGAGAAGACCAGTGGTGAGCACCGCTACTCCGATGAGGATCGGAAGCGCGGCCTTACGGACGAGTCGACGTACGGACACGGACCCACCCTCCTTCTCTCGAACTCTGTGAACCGGACCAATAGAACTAGCATCCACATGATGCCGTACGTTCCGCAAGGGTGTCATCTCCCGGCCGCTCCGTCGAGCGTCATCTCTCTGCCAGGCATCGAGATGACAGGGCGGATCGCTGGACGGAACCGCGACCACTGATAGACGATCAGTTCGCCACCGACGGTCCCACGGAGATAGCGAACTTGCCGCTGTACCGTCAAATATCCGCCCAAATCTCCACCGGGTCTCCGACGCGAAAACCACTGTCCTCAGCGCCCGCCGGCACCACGTTTCTCACCCGGTCGGCCTTTCCCCGGAGTCGACATGACCGAGCCCTACCTGCGTCACCACGACAGCCAGGCCCCCGAGGGTCGGCGTGCGCGTGTGTTCCTGGCCGCGCCGCTGATGCGGCTGACCGGACCGGCCGACAGTGTGGTGACGCTCGCCAGCCGGACGCGGCTGACGACGCTTCGCACCACCCTGCTCCGCAGCGGTGCCGCCGTGTACAGCGCGCACCACAGTGACGCCTGGACCATCTCCGGCCGCGCACCGGAGCCCCGCGTTCCGTCCGACTTCCGCGCCCTGCAGTCCGCGGACCTCGTGTTCGCCTACGTGGGAGCGCCGCTCTCGGCCGGCGTGAGCCTGGAGCTGGGGTGGGCGTCGGCGCTGCGGAAGCCGATCGTCCTCCTCGTCGACGAGGCCATCACCCACAACCCGCTGATCGCCACGATCGAGCAGGTCGCCCCCGTCCTGCCGCTGGTGTTCGACGACACCTGGTCGCAGGAGGCCCTCAACCACACGGTGGAGACCGCCCTCGACTGGGCCGGCATGGCGCTCTCCCTCCGGGAGGGCTTCTGGACCGCCCCCGGCGAGCAGTTCAACGTCCCCCGGCAGCAGCCCCCGGTCCCCGGCTACTGGCCGACCGGCGCCGCCACCGGCTGAGCAGCGCTCACCCACCGGACTCCCCGTCCGGGCTCCCCGCATCTGCCAGCCCAGTCGGAACAGTGTCTCCGCGTCGTACAGCTCACGCAGCCGGGCGATGTGACCGGCCACCGTCCGCTCGCTCAGCCCCATCCGGCTGGCGATCGCCCGCTGCGTGAGCCCGCGGGCAAGCAGCCGGCCCACCTGCTCGAACGCCGTGGGCCCGGCGGATCCGTCCGCGAGCGTCTGCCGGTCCACCACCTGGGCCTGCTCCCACTGCCGCTCGAAGACGTCGACCAGGTAGGCGACCATCGCGGGATCCTCCACCACAGCGGCCACCGTGTGATCGGCGGTGGCCGGGATCAGCGCGACGGCCCGATCGAAGACGAGCGTCTTGGTGAAGGGGCCCTCCAGCAGCCGGATCGGGGCACCGACCCGCGTCGACCGCATCGCGTATTCGACGGTTCGCGGGTCGGAATTCACCGCGCTGTAGGCGCTGTCGGCGATCCGAAGGACCAGGAGGCCGAGGTCGACAAGCTGCTTGACCGCCGGTTCGTCCTCCGGCCGGATGTCGCTGACGCGGATCCGCCCACCTTCCCTGAGGATCTCCTGGTAGAGCTCACGGACGGCGGCGTCGGGCGGATCGGGCTCAGGCATCACGGGCTCCCCTCATCTGCCAGCCCAGCTGGAACAGCGTCTCCGTGTCGTACGACTCCCGTAGGCGCGCGATGTGACCGGCCACCGTCCGCTCGCTCAGCCCCATCCGGCTGGCGATCGCCCGCTGCGTGAGCCCGCGGGCGAGGAGGCGGCCGATGCGGACGGTGGTGGGGTGCGGGGGTTCGAGGTGGCGGTCGGCGGGGGTGGCACGGGCCCAGTCGCGTTCGAAATGGGCGACCAGGTGGGCCACGACGGCGGGGTCGGTGAGGAAGGTGGCGCGGCTGCGGTCCTCGGCGGCGCGGATGACGGCTGCTTTGCGGTCGAAGACGAGCAGCCGTTCGTACGGTTCGGCGAGCAGCCGGACCCGGGCGCCCTGGCGGGTGCGGAGGGCGATCTGGCGTTGGACGGTGTGGTCGGTGAGGGTGGCCGGCTGGTAGATGGTGCGCAGTGAGCAGCCGCGGCGGAGCAGGGAGAGGTCCTGGGCGAGGGCCGTTCGGAGGCCCTCGACGGGGCGGGGGCCGGGTTGGGCGGCGAGGACTTCTTCCTGGCATTCCGAGATGAGTTCGGAGATGCGCTGGCGGATGTCGGCGTTGCCGTCGACGTGGACGGGGTCGCCGCCGGGTCCGTCCGGGCGGCGGACGGCGTCGTAGGCGAGGGTGAGCGGGGCGAGGGCGTCCGGGAGCCGTTCGGCGTGCTGGAGCAGGCGGGTGGCGCGGGTGCGCAGTTCGGCGCCGAGGCGGTCGCCGAGGGCGCGCGGGTTGGCGGCGGTCCAGCCGGTGGCGGTGGTGGTGAGGAGGCCGCGGGCGACGAGGGCGGCGAAGGCGGGGCGGTCGGCGGGGGCGAGGCGTTCGGGGCGCAGTCGGCCGCCGCAGCGGACGGCGTTGAGGTAGAGGGCCTGCTCGGCCGGGCCGGGTTCATCGGTCATCGCGGGCGCCTCTCATCAGCCAGCCGAGCTGGAAGAGGGTTTGGGCGCCGTGGCGGTCGCGGAGGCGGGAGATGTGGCCGGCGACGGTGCGTTCGCTGAGGCCGAGGCGGGTGGCGACGGCGCGCTGGGTGAGGCCGCGGGCCAGGAGGCGGCCGACCCGGTCGGGGATGGTGCGGGCGGGTCCTTGGCCGAGGGCGGCGGTGGCTTCGGCGCTGTCGGCGCGGGCCCAGTCGCGTTCGAAGGTGCCGACGAGGAAGGTGATGGTGGCGGGGTCGCTGATGAAGGCGGCGGTGCTGTTGTCGTCGCTGGCGGAGATCACGGCGACGGTCCGGTCGAAGACGATGAGCCGCTGGAAGGGTTCGTCGAGGACGCGGATGAGGGAGCCGTGCCGGGTGACTTCCTCGGCGTAGGCGAGGGCGGGCGGTTCGGCGAGGGCGATCGGCTGGTAGATGGTGCGCAGTGAGCAGCCGCGTTGGAGGAGCTGGACGTCCTGGCGGAGGGCGACCTGCAGGGTGTCGGCGGGCCGGTGGCCGGGCTGGGCGGTGAGGACTTCGGAGCGGCAGTCGGAGACCAGTTGGGAGATCCGCTGGCGGATGTGGACGTGCCCTTCGACGTGGACGGCTCCGCCGGCCCGGCCGGAGGGGCGGGGCATCGCGTCGTAGGCGCGGGTGAGGCCGTCCAGGGCGCCCGGGAGGTTTTCGGCGCGGACCAGCAACCGGGTGGCCTCGCTGCGGAGTTCGGAGCCGAGGCGGTCGCTGACCGAGCGGGGGCTGACGGCGGTGTAGCAGCGGTCCATCGGGTTGACCATCAGCAGGCCGATGTCGATGAGCTGTTGGAGGGCGCCCCGGTCGGCGTCCGCGACCGCTCCGCAGGGGATGCGGCCGCCCTCGGCGATGATCGCCAGGTACAGCTGTCGGGCGGCCTCGTCGGGTTCCTCGCCCACGGGTCCTGCCTGGTGCGGCGCGACCGCCGGTTCCGCCGTCACGTCGCACTCTCCCTGCCGGACGTGTCTCCCCTGGTGCTGCCCGCGCTCCACCGCCGCGCGAACCGCGGGTACCGGGTGCCGGGCGGGCTCACGGTACCGGGTGCCGGTCCGGCGTGATCACGCGGTCCGACGCGATCATGCGGTCCGGCGGTCCGCGCTCGGGCGGTCGCGGTACCGCGGTCGGAACGGCGGGCACCCGGGCCCGGGTGCCGTCGCACACCGGGACATCGGGGCCCGCCGTCTGCACGCCAATGCCACGGCGATTCCGTCGAGGCGGAGCAGCAACGCCTCGACGGCTCCGGGTCCGGGGGCCATCACCACACATGGTCCCCGGCCGGCGCTCTTCCCCCCCGTTCCACCGGCGCGGGAATGGTGCGCCTGCGGTCAGTTCCGAAGAGCAAGTCGCCACCGTCGGGCTGCGGTTGCCCGGGCGACTTGGCGTGTCTCCACCCTCACAGTGTGACGGCCGGTGAACAAGTGCCGCCCGAGTGCATGTTCGCGCAATTGCAGTTACCTGCACTGCGGGGCGGGGGCGAGGAGGGAGGCGGCGGGGCGGATTCCGGTAAAGGCCGAGGCCAGCAGGGGGCGCGGGAGGCGCCCGGCGGTACCGCCGGTTGGCTGTCTCCGGTCAGGCTGCGGGTGCGCGTTCCTGCAACGGCGGCATGGTCCTGAGCTGCGTGTCTACGCGCGGTGACAGCGGGGCGGCGTCGGCCGCCCCGCTGTCACCGGCGAGATCCCCGGCGCGGTCCGCCCGTACACCTCGGCGCACCCACGGTCCGCCCGCCCGCCTCAGCGCGCCAGCAGCCGCCCGCGCGCGAGCCCGGCCGCCGTGCCACCCGCCGCGAGCACCCAGGCGACCGCCAGCAGCAGGTACAGCCCGGCGGCCAGCGCGGTGAAGCCCCCGAAGCCGGTGTGCCGGGCGAGCGCGGAGGCGCCGGTGACGCAGGTGCCGATCGGGAAGGTGTACGCCCACCAGGTCATCGCGAAGGGCATCCCGGCCCGGCGGGCACGCAGGTTGGCGGCGAGCGCGACGGCCAGCCAGAGCATGGCGACCCCGATCACCGCGACGCCGTACAGCTCGGCGAGGTCGAGCATGGCGGGCGCCAGGGCGGGCAGCACCGGGCGGGCGGCGTCGGAGAGCTGGTGGACGGCGGTGACGGACTGGCCGAGCGGGCCGAGCACCAGGAACAGCGAGGGGGTGAGCGCCACGGTGGGCAGCTTGCTGTGGAGCAGCCCGGCGAACACCACCGGCAGCAGCACGAGGGTGGCCAGCAGCCCGACCCCGAACAGTCCGCAGCAGGCGTACAGCATGGCCTGCTGCGGCGTCCCGGCCGGCAGGTGCGGGATCAGCACCGGGCCGCAGGCGGAGGCGACGAGCGGCGCGACCACCGGCAGCAGCCAGGTGGGGTTGGACTCCAGCACGGAGACCGGGTGCCGGGTGATCATCAGGTACGGGATGCCGCCGGCCACGGCCAGCGCGTACAGGGTGCCGACGCCCCACAGCACGGCGTCCACGACGACGGCCGGGCCGGTGCCGATGACCCGCGAGCCGACCGTCATCGTCCCGAGGCCGACCGAGAGCAGGGCCATCGGCGGGCAGCCGTAGAAGACGGCGACGGCCGGTTGCTCCAGCAGGTGGGCGCGGGCGGCCTCGCGGTGCCGGGTGAGGTGGACCAGCCGGGCCGAGCCCAGCACCAGCAGGGCGGCCAGGCCGAGCGCCCACATCACCTCGCCGAAGCCGACCAGCCCGGGCAGTCGTACGGGCAGGGCGGCGGCGCCGTTGCCGAGGATCGCGGTGCCCATCACGGCGGCGTACCAGTTGGGGCCGAGCTGGGAGAGGTCGTACCGGGAGCGGCGGACGGCGGGGCGGGTGAGGGGGCGGAGCTCGGCCAAGGTGGACATGCTCCCCACCATCGGTCCGAAGGCGGGCCACCGGTAGCGCCGAGGATCCTATGGGGGCATAGCCTGGATCTATGGCCCTCTCCCCGCACGTCCCCGAACTCGGCGCCCTGGAACTGCTGCTCGCGGTCGCCCGGCTGGGCAGCGTCGGACGGGCGGCGGCCGAGCTGGGTGTCAGCCAGCCGACCGCCAGCGCCCGGATCAAGGGCATGGAGCGGCAGATCGGCGTTCCGCTGCTGGACCGCTCGCCCCGGGGCAGCAAGCCGACCGAGGCGGGCCGGCTGGTGGTCGAGTGGGCCCGGCAGGTGGTGGAGGCGGCGCAGGCGCTGGACGCCGGGATCGACGCGCTGCGCGAGCGCCGGGACGCCAAGCTGCGGGTGGTGGCCAGTCTGACCGTCGCCGAGTACCTGATGCCGGGCTGGCTGCTGGGGCTCTACGAGACCAGTCCCGGCACCGCGGTGACGCTGCGGACGGCGAACTCGGCGGAGGTCGCCGGGCACGTCCTGGCCGGGCACGCCGACCTGGGTTTCGTCGAGGGCCCGGCCACCCCGCCCGGGCTGGCCGGCGCGGTGGTGGCGGCGGACCGGCTGGTGGTCGTGGTGGCGCCCGGCCACCCGTGGGCGCGCCGCCGCGCCCCGCTGACCGGGCCCGAGCTGGCGGCCACCCCGCTGGTGCTGCGCGAGCCCGGCTCGGGCACCCGGGAGGTGCTGGAGATGGCGCTGCGGCCGTTCGGGGGCGCCGCGCAGCCCCGCCTCGAACTGGCCTCGTCCACCGCGCTGAAGGCGGGGGCGATGACCGGGGCGGGGCCGGTCTGCCTGAGCGAGCTGGCGGTGGTGGAGGAGTTGGCGACCCGGCGGCTGGTCGAGGTGCCGCTGGCGGAGGGCCTGGATCTGCGGCGGCCGCTGCGCGCGGTGTGGCCGGCCGGTCAGCGGCCGAGCGGCCCGGCCCGGGAGCTGCTGGTGCTGACCCGGAGGAACGCCCCCAAGCGTTCAGCCAGAAGTTGAGCGCGAGGGGATTGAACCAAAGGTTGAGCGGAATAGACTCAACTTAGTGCATGCTGTAGCCAGCAGTAGTGAACCGACGACGAGGGAGGACCCCCCAGCAGTGGACGCCAGCAAGTTCACCACCAAGACGCAGGACGCCCTGTCCGCCGCGATCCGGCAGGCGGGCGCGGCCGGCAACCCGGACGTCAAGCCGGTGCACATCCTGATCGCCCTGCTGGAGCAGCCCGAGGGCATCGCCCGGCCCCTGCTGGAGGCGGTCGGGGCAGACGTCGCCCGGGTCGGCGCCGAGGCGCGCCGCCAGTCGGCCGCGCTGCCCAGCGCGATGGGCTCGACGGTCGCCGCGCCGCAGCTCGCCCGGGACACCCTGGCGGTGCTCACCGAGGCCGGCAAGCGCGCGGACGACCTGGACGACCAGTACGTCTCCACCGAGCACCTGATGGTCGGCCTGGCCGCCGAGGGCGGGCCGGTCGCCGAGCTGCTGGCGCACCAGGGCGCGACGCCGAAGGCCCTGCTCGCCGCCTTCAAGGACGTCCGCGGCAGCAGCCGGGTCACCTCACCGGACCCGGAGGGCACCTACAAGGCCCTGGAGAAGTACGGCACCGACCTCACCCAGGCCGCCCGGGACGGCAAGCTCGACCCGGTGATCGGCCGCGACCACGAGATCCGCCGGGTCGTCCAGGTGCTCTCCCGCCGGACCAAGAACAACCCGGTGCTGATCGGCGAGCCGGGCGTCGGCAAGACCGCCGTGGTCGAGGGCCTGGCCCAGCGCATCGTGGCCGGCGACGTGCCGGAGTCGCTGCGCGGCAAGCGGCTGGTCGCGCTGGACCTCAGCGCGATGGTCGCGGGCGCCAAGTACCGCGGCGAGTTCGAGGAGCGGCTGAAGGCCGTCCTGAACGACATCAAGGCCTCCGACGGCCGGGTCGTCACCTTCATCGACGAGCTGCACACCATGGTCGGCGCGGGCGCCGGCGGCGACTCCGCGATGGACGCGGGCAACATGCTCAAGCCGATGCTGGCCCGCGGCGAGCTGCGGATGGTCGGCGCCACCACGCTGGACGAGTACCGCGAGCGGATCGAGAAGGACCCGGCCCTGGAGCGCCGCTTCCAGCAGGTGCTGGTCGGCGAGCCCAGCGTCGAGGACTCGATCGCCATCCTGCGCGGCCTCAAGGGCCGGTACGAGGCGCACCACAAGGTGCAGATCTCGGACGCCGCCCTGGTCGCCGCGGCCACCCTGTCCAACCGCTACATCACCTCCCGCTTCCTGCCCGACAAGGCGATCGACCTGGTCGACGAGGCGGCCTCCCGGCTGCGGATGGAGATCGACTCCTCCCCGGTCGAGATCGACGAACTCCAGCGCTCCGTCGACCGGTTGCGCATGGAGGAGCTGGCCCTGGAGAAGGAGTCGGACCCGGCCTCGGTCGACCGACTGGCCCGGCTGCGGCGCGATCTCGCCGACAAGAACGAGCAGTTGAGCGTGCTCACGGCACGCTGGGAGCAGGAGAAGAAGAGCCTCAACCGGGTCGGCGAGCTCAAGGAGCGGCTGGACGACCTGCACGGCGCGCTCGAACGCGCCCAGCGCGACGGGGACTTCGAGCGGGCGTCCAAGCTGATGTACGCCGAGATCCCGGCCGCCGAGAAGGAACTCACCGACGCCCAGGAGCGAGCGGCGACGGCGGACCACGAGCCCGGGGCGGCCTCCGCCCCGATGGTCAAGGAGGAGGTCGGCCCGGACGACGTGGCCGATGTGGTCGCCTCCTGGACGGGCATCCCGGCCGGCCGCCTGCTGGAGGGAGAGAGCGCCAAACTCCTGCGAATGGAGGAGGAGTTGGGCAGGCGCCTGATCGGCCAGGCGGAGGCCGTGCAGGCCGTCTCGGACGCGGTGCGCCGCACCCGGTCCGGCATCGCCGACCCGGACCGCCCGACCGGATCCTTCCTCTTCCTCGGCCCGACCGGGGTCGGCAAGACCGAACTCGCCAAGGCCCTGGCCGACTTCCTGTTCGACGACGAGCGGGCGATGGTCCGGATCGACATGAGCGAGTACGGCGAGAAGCACTCGGTCTCCCGCCTGGTCGGCGCCCCGCCCGGGTACGTCGGCTACGAGGAGGGCGGCCAGCTCACCGAGGCGGTCCGCCGCCGCCCGTACAGCGTCGTCCTGCTGGACGAGGTCGAGAAGGCGCACCCGGAGGTCTTCGACGTCCTGCTCCAGGTGCTCGACGACGGGCGGCTCACCGACGGCCAGGGCCGCACGGTGGACTTCCGCAACGCCATCCTGATCCTCACCTCCAACCTGGGGTCCCAGTTCCTGGTCGACCCGACCACCCCGGACACGGAGAAGCGGGAGCTGGTGCTGGGCGCCGTCCGGGCCGCGTTCAAGCCGGAGTTCCTCAACCGGCTGGACGACATCGTGGTCTTCGAGCCGCTGGGCACCGGCGAGCTGAGCCGGATCGTCGACCTGCAGCTGGCCCGCCTCGGCGAGCGGCTGAACGAGCGGCGGCTCACCCTGGAGGTCTCCGAGGCCGCCCGCGACTGGCTGGCGCTCACCGGCTACGACCCGGCGTACGGCGCCCGCCCGCTGCGCCGGCTGGTGCAGTCCGCGATCGGCGACCAGCTGGCCCGGGCGATCCTGTCCGGCGCGGTGCACGACGGGGACACCGTCCTGGTCGAACGGGACGAGGAGGGCGACCGCCTCACCGTCCGCGGCCGGGGGCCGCTGGAGAAGTAGTGAAGCAGTGCCGTGCGCGGGCCGCTTTTCCTTCCGTGTGGAAGGAGGGCGGCCCGCGCCGCTGCGTTCGGTCGACCGCGCCCGTACGGTCAGCGGGCCCCGTAGAGCCCCATAGGGCCCCCGTAGGGCCCCCGTAGGGCCCCGTAGGGTCAGTCGGCCGCGCCCCGGCGCTGCCGCCGCCTCGACCGGTCCCGCCAGCTGCGCGCCAGCCGGTGCAGCTCGGCCACCTGGGCCTCCGGCAGGTCCCAGGTCTGGGTCAGCAGCCGTAACGTCGAGACGCGCGGGCAGGAGACGCCCCGCTCCAGGTCGCGGATCGACCGCACGCTCAACCCCGTCGCGTCACCCAGTTGCTCCTGCGTCATCCCCCGGTCCAGCCGGATGGTCCGCAGCAGCGCACCGAGCGATGCGCCCTCCCCCGTCACCGTTCCGTCCATGTTTGTTCCCCCCTCAACTCAGAACAGCTCAACTTGCCCGTGCGGGACGGGCTTTGCGTGAAGTGAGTTCCGTCGCACGCTAACCGCATCCGGCCCGCACGGCAGGCGAACCCGTGCGCCGGGCGCGTGACGTGGCTCACTCAAGACCCCGTCACGCGGCCCCCTCCCACCCCCGGACACCCTCCGTGACCGACACCCGTCGAGAGCCCCGTGCGAGCCCCGCGCGAGCCCCGTCGAGCACCCCCGAACAGCGCCGGAACGAAGATCGACGCGCCTCCGGGTGCCCCTGTGAGCGAGGCCCCGAATGAGGCAGGATGGGAGGTGGAAAGGGCGGCCTCTCATTGCCGGCCACCACGTGCACTGAGGAAGAGGACCCCCATGAGCATCGACCCGTCGTCCATCCCGTCGTTCGGCGCGCCCCAGGGCGGCCAGCCCGGCGGCCAGCCCGGCGGCCAGGGCGGCGGCCCGGCCGGTCCGCCGCCGATCATCGTCCCGGACCAGAGCCTGGTCGCCCAGCTGCTCGACCAGATGCAGCTCAAGCACGTCGTGGACGAGGAGGGCGACCTCACCGCCCCCTGGGAGGGCTTCCGCGTCTACTACATGTTCCGCGGCGAGCAGAAGGAGCTCTTCGCGGTGCGCGCGTTCTACGACCGTGCGTACCCGCTGGAGAAGAAGGGCGAGATCCTCGACCTGATCGACGAGTGGAACCGCGAGACCCTCTGGCCCAAGGTGTACACCCACACCCACGAGGACGGCGTGGTCCGCCTGATCGGCGAGGCCCAGATGATCGTCGGCACCGGCGTCAACCTGGACTACTTCGTGAGCACCACCGCCAACTGGACCCAGGCCGCGGTCGGCTTCGAGCAGTGGATCGTCGAGCGCCTGGGCCTGCAGAACGAGATCGAGGGCGAGGACGGCGAGGCCCCCGAGGGCACCGACGAGGCCTGATCCCGCCCCGGCACCCCGCCCGGCACCGCCGGGCACACCCCGGCACCGTCCGGTACGGCCCGCCACCACGCTCGCGTCGGTGGCGGGCCGTTCCTGTCCCCGGCCCCCGGCTGTCCCAGGACGGCCGCCTCTCCTCGGGCCGGGCGGGCTCGGCGGGTGCGCGTGCTTTCCATTGCTCGCCGGCCGTCAGAGGATGGCCGTCACTACGAGCCGTGAGGAGCCGCTGATGGGTACGAGGCCGCTGTTGAACCGCCGACTGGCCGGGATGGGCACGACGATCTTCGCCGAGATGTCGGCCCTGGCCACGGCAACCGGCTCGATCAACCTCGGGCAGGGATTCCCGGACACCGACGGGCCCGAGGAGGTCCGCGAAGCGGCCGTGCGGGCGCTGCGCGAGGGCCGGGGCAACCAGTACCCGCCCGGGCCCGGCGTCCCCGAGCTGCGCACCGCCATCGCCGAGCACCAGCAGCGCTTCCACGGCCTGTCGTACGACCCGGACACCGAGGTGCTGGTCACCGCCGGTGCCACCGAGGCCATCGCCGCCGCCCTGCTGGCCCTGCTGGAGCCGGGCGACGAGGTGATCGCCCTCGAGCCCTTCTACGACTCCTACGCCGCCTGCATCGCGATGGCCGGCGCCGTCCGCATCCCGCTCACCCTCCGGGCCCCGGACTTCCGCCCGGACCTGGACGAGCTGCGCGCCCTGATCACCCCGCGCACCCGGCTGCTGCTGATCAACACCCCGCACAACCCCACCGGCACCGTCCTCACCGCCGACGAGCTGCGCGGCATCGCCGAACTCGCCGTCAAGCACGACCTGCTGGTGGTCACGGACGAGGTGTACGAGCACCTGGTCTTCGGCGCCACCCACCACCCGATCGCCGCCCTCCCCGGCATGCGCGAACGCACCGTCACCATCTCGTCCGCCGGCAAGACCTTCTCCTTCACCGGCTGGAAGGTCGGCTGGGTCACCGCGAGCCCGGCCCTGGTCGCGGCCGTGCGCACCGCCAAGCAGTACCTCACCTACGTGAGCGCCGGACCCTTCCAGTACGCCGTCGCCGAGGCGCTGCGGCTGCCCGACAGCTACTTCGACAGCCTCCGCGCCGACCTGCGGCGCAAGCGGGACCTGCTGGTCGACGGCCTGGCGGCGGCCGGCTTCCGGGCCTTCACCCCCGAGGGCACGTACTTCGTCACCACCGACATCACCCCACTCGGAGAGAAGGACGGCGTCGAGTTCTGCCGCGCCCTGCCCGAGCGCTGCGGGGTCGTCGCCATCCCGAACGCCGTGTTCTACGACAACGTCGACGCCGGCCGTAGCCTGGTCCGCTTCACTTTCTGCAAAAAGGACGATGTCCTCCAGGAGGCCGTGACCCGTCTGCAGCGCCTCTGAGGGCCCGCGCGCCCCCTTTCGCGCCCTTCGAACAGGAGCGGTCCCGCCCCGACAACAGTTCTGAGGCGCCATCAACTTGCTTGGTCGGCTTGCCCGTTTACTGCCAGCGAGGCACATCCGACGGCCTTTCCGGCACACCTCCGCCGCCCTCTCCGCCCCGTGCGGGGAGGGCGGCGGCGCGTGATGCGCGCGGGCGGCGCACACCCGGCGCGCACGGCGCACGACCCGGCGGTAGGGGCGCGCGCTGTGCAAACTCGCACACCGGGTCGATCAGAGCCGGGAAGCAGGTGTGCTCGAAACGGTGAATGCTTGACAAAGTTGGGTAAATCACCGGCGGACCCGGCGTATTCGTGCTTCTCTGCTGCTGAATCTCCAGCCGGAATCCTTCCTTCCACGGTCGGCCGCGCCCAGGGCCGCACAGCCACGAACAGCCTCGCGATCGCCTAGGCCTACTCGCTGCTGCTCGGCGGGCGCGCACGGAGCTGAAACGCGGAGCCGAGCATGCTCACCACACTGCAGACCTCCTACACGGACACCCGCGCCGGTGACCTCGCCTGGTGCCTCGGCGGCGACCCGCTGCCCGCTCTCGCGGTCCGCGACCTGAGACTCTCCGGAGGCGGCCGTCCGGGCACGACCGGCACCCTCCAGCTGCGGCTGCTGGGCGCCTCGCACCAAGTGGTGATCGACGCCGGTCCCGGCCGGTGCCTGGAGACCGTCGCCTGCCTGCCCGGCCGCCGCACCCCGCTGCCGGCCCGGGTGGCCAAACAGGTCGGCGGCTGGGAGTACGAGTTCGCCGCCCGGATCGAGGCGCTGCCGCCGCACGACTTCGCCGCCCGCGCCCAGGAACTGCTCACCCTCGTCGAAGGCCACCCGCGGGGCCTCGCCGGGGTCTTCCCGGGCGACCCCAGCGCCTTCACCGCACTGGTCACCCAGGGCGGCACGGACCGCCTGCTCTGGCGGACCTGGCACGCCTACCCGCAGGAGGGGCAGCTGGTGTGCACCCGCTCCTCGCTCGTGGTGTCGGGGCCATGACCACCGAAGGCCAGGACGGAAGCACCGATCCGGACATACGCCGCAAAACGAAGGCCTCCGAATCGTACGCAGGAACGATTCGTCAATCCGACGTCGCTCACTGTCCGTCGGATGGGCGCAGCTATCCGTCCCGCACGTCCCCTAGCGTTTGTTCGTGATCAACCATCCGGCCGGTCCGCCCGCACGCCCGCGAGTGGACCTCGACGACGGCACCCCACCCCGCCCCGGGCACGGCCTCGCCCCACTGCCCGCCCGCCGTCGGTCCCGGCTGCGCTGCCGCCCCCGGCTCGCCCGCCTGACCGTCCTGATGGCCGCGTTCGTCTGCGCGGCCTGCGGACTGGTCTACGAGCTCGAACTCGTCGCGCTCGGCGACTACCTGCTCGGGGACACCGTCACCCAGACCTCCGTCGTGCTCTCCGTCATGGTGTTCGCGATGGGCCTCGGCTCCCTGCTCGCCAAACGGCTCACCCGCCGACCCGCCACCGCCTTCGCCCTCGTCGAGTGCGCGCTCGCCCTCACCGGCGGACTCTCCGTCCTCACCCTCTACTCCTGCTGGGCCTGGCTCGGCCGCTACCAAGCCGCGATGGTCGGCCTCACCTGCCTCATCGGCACCCTGATCGGCGCCGAGATCCCCCTGTTGATGACCCTCATCCAACGGATCCGGCGCGAGGACGCGGGCCGCGCCGCAGCCGACCTGTTCGCCGCCGACTACGTGGGCGCGCTGATCGGCGGACTCGCCTTCCCGTTCCTGATCCTGCCCGCGCTCGGCCCCGGCGACGGCGCACTTGTCACCGGCGCCGTCAACGCCGTCGCCGGCGCCGCCGTCGTGCTCTGGCTCTTCCGGGAAGAACCGGCCCCGCCGATACGACGGCTCCTCTGGGGCGGCTGCCTGCTCGTCCTCGCCGTGCTCGCCGCGGCCGCCGCCGGCTCCGAGAGCATCGAACGCGCCGCCCGGCACGCCCTCTACGGCGACCAGGTCCGCTACGCCACCCGCAGCCGGCACCAGGAAATCGTGCTCACCGGCCCCGCCGAGGGCCCCCTCCGGCTCTACCTCGACGGACGACTCGCGGTCTGCGGCCCCGACGAGTACCGGGCCGGCGAGGGCCTGGTCCACCCCGCCATGGCCGCCGGCCCCGACACCCGGGTCCTGCTGCTCGGCGGCGGCGACGGGCTCGCCCTCCGGGAGGTCCTGCGACACCGGGGCGTCCGCTCCGTCCGGCTGGTCGACGCCGACCCAGCCCTCCCCCGGCTCGCCCGCACCGACCCCGCCCTCGCCGCCCTCGGCGGCCACTCCCTGGACGACCCCCGGGTCCGCACCACCGCCGCCGACCCGATGGCCTGGCTGCGCGGAGCGGGCACGGACGCGGGCACGGACGCGGGCACGGACGCGGACGCGGACGCGGACGCCTCCGGCGGCGACGGACCGTACGACGTGGTGCTCGCCGACCTGCCCGCACCGGCCGACGGCGGGCCGGTCAAGTTCCACTCCCAGGAGTTCTACGGCCTCGCCGCCCGGCTGCTCTCCCCCGGCGGCCGGATCGCCGTCCGGGCCGGAAGCGACCTGGACGGCCTCTGGCAGATCGACTCCGGTCTGCGCACGGCCGGGCTGCAGACCACCCCGTACGCCGTCCCCGGCAGCCCCACCGCCACCTGCCGCCCCGGCCCACCGGACACCACCCAGAACTACCTCCTCGCCGCCGCCACCCGCCCCCCGCTCACCCTCGCCCCCGACGCCCCGCCGCCCCTCGCCCTCACCCCCGACACCCTCCACGCCTCCACCACCCGCCTCACCACCCTCCGCCCCGCCCACCCTCCGGCCGCCCTCACCCTCCTCAGCCCCCGCTGACCGGCGGTCACAGGCACCCTCAGGAGCAGTCGGGCCTCCGGGGGAGCACGAGCGATCGGAACGACGGTGGGCCGGGCGGGTCGCGAGGCGCCGGGCGGGGGTGTGAGGGGTCGGTCGGGGTGGGGCGGGTGAGGTGGGGAAAGTCGGGTGGTGGTGGGTAGGGACCGGGCGGGTTCGGGTCGGTAGGCTCCGTGGCATGGAGCATGAGGTTGTCGTCCCGATGCCCGCCGAGCTGGTGCGGCAGGCCTTGCAGGATCCGGCACTGCTGGCGCGGAGTGTGCCGGGGCTGAGCACCGAGCCGGCTGCGGTCGGGGGCGGGCCGGCCGAGGAGATCAGCGGGCGGCTGAAGCTGCGGATCGGCAGCTCCACGATCACGTACAAGGGTGTGCTGTCGCTGATCGGGGGCCGGGAGGGCGTGCTGACCGTGCTCGCCGAGGGCCAGGAGGCCCGGGGCAGTGGTGAGGCGACGGCCACCGTGCGGGTCAGCGTCGCGGACGGCGCCGAGGACGGCACCGCCGTGATCCGCTTCACCGGCGATCTGAGCGCCACCGGTCGGCTGACCGAGTTCGACGGGGAGTCCCTCGACGCCACCGGCCGCCGACTGCTGGACAGGTTCGCCGCCGCCCTGGTGGCCCCGGAGGGCGACCAGGAGGGCGACCAGGAGCAGGACCAGGACCAGGAGGACGCCGAGGCCGGGACCGCCGGAGTGGTCTTCATCGAGGACCGCCTGGACCAGCCCGGTGACGACCTCGACGACGACCTCTCCGATCTGATCGCCTTCTCCGACGCCGACGCCGAGCGCTTCGGTCTCCCCACCGGCTCCGCCGACGACGAGGACGAGGACGAGGACGAGGACGCCCAGGACGGGCAGAACGAGGACGGGGACGACAGCGGCGCCGAGGTGGCGGACGACGTCGAGGAGGGCTCCGCCGAGCAGGACGCCGTCGCCGAGGAGATCCCCGTCGAGCCGCTCTTCGCGTACGAGGAGGAGCCGGTGCTCACCGGCCCGGTGCGCCGCAGCATCGTCGGCCGGTCCGCCGAGGAGGTGGATCACGCCCCGCCGCGCGGTCCGTACGCCCCGGCGCTGCCGTCCCGCAGCGCGCGGGCCCGGGCGGCGTCCCGCTGGGGCGGCGAGGCGGGCGGGATCGTGGTGCCGGGTGCCGGCGGCCGTAGTGCGGTGCCGTGGGTGATCGGCGGTTCGGTGGCGCTGCTGGGTGGTGCCGTGGTGCTGGTGAGGGCGCTGCGCCGCCGCTAGTCGGCCGGAGCGCCGCGGGGATCGCCAGGCCCTAGACTGAACGCTCATGAGCAACGACCGCGACGCCCTGCTGGCACAGATCAAGGACAAGGCCGTCGTGCACGGCAAGGTCACCCTTTCCTCCGGCAAGGAGGCCGACTACTACGTCGACCTGCGCCGGATCACGCTGGACGGCGAGGCCGCCCCGCTGGTCGGCCGGGTGATGCTGGATGCGACCTCGCACCTGGAGTACGACGCCGTCGGCGGTCTGACCCTGGGCGCCGACCCGGTGGCCGCCTCGATGCTGCACGCCGCCGCCGCGCGCGGGCAGAAGCTGGACGCCTTCGTGGTCCGCAAGGCGGGCAAGGCGCACGGCCTGCAGCGCCGGATCGAGGGCCCCGAGGTGAAGGGCCGCCGGGTGCTGGCGGTCGAGGACACCTCCACCACGGGCGGCTCGGTGCTGACCGCGGTCGAGGCGCTGCGCGAGGCGGGCGCCGAGGTGGTCGGCGTCGCGGTGATCGTGGAGCGCGGCGGCGCGGGTGCCATCGCGGAGCAGGGCCTGGAGTACGTGACCGCGTACACCCTGGACGACCTGGGTCTCTGACGTCCGAGCCGCAGCACGGAACCGCCTGACGGGACCGCCTTGCCGGGAGCCTGACGGGACCGCCTGACGAACGACAGAGGGCCGGGTCTGTTTCACGTGAAACAGACCCGGCCCTCTGGTGCGTCTGCGGTCAGCCCCGCCGGTGCCGGCCGCCGCCGGCCTGGGCCGAGGTGTCGTCGGTGTGGTCGGCGCCGCCCGCCTTCTTCTTCTTCCGCTCGCGCATGACCTCGATCAGGATCGGCGAGATCGACAGCAGCACGATCAGCAGCACCGCCGGGATCAGGTACTTGTCGATGACCGGGGCGAGCGCGTCGCCGAAGAAGTAGCCGATCAGCAGCATGGACTCGGTCCAGAGCACACCGCCGATGACGTTCCACAGGAAGAACGTCTTGGCGGGCATCTCCAGGGTGCCGGCGACCGGGTTCAGGAAGGTGCGGACGATCGGCATGAAGCGGGCCAGCAGCACGGCCTTGCCGGAGCCGAACTTGTTGAAGTACTCCTCCGCCTTCACCACGTACTCGCGGCGGAAGATCTTCGAGTCGGGCTTGTCGAACATCTTCGGCCCGACCTTGGCGCCGATCAGGTGCCCCAGCTGGGCGCCGGCGATCGCCGCGATCGGGCAGCCGACGAGCAGGACCCCGATCGGCAGCCTGGCGCCTTCACCGAGCACCGACGAGGCGGCGCTCGAGGAAGCGACGCCCGCGATGATCAGCAGCGAGTCGCCCGGGAAGAAGAAGCCCACGAGCAGGCCGGTCTCCGCGAAGATGATCGCGATCAGCCCGATGGCGCCGAGGGACGAGATCAGGGATTTGGCGTCGAGCAGATTGACGGCCAACTGGTTGTAGTCCACGGGCGCAGGATAGCGGGCGGACCTTGCGGGCGAGCGGGCGTACCGTGCCCGGGACCCCTGTTCCGACAGGCGGGCTCCTGCTGACCTGTGGGCACGAGTCTGGGAAGATGGCCCAGGCGTCCGGTCCGCGGCGGCCCACCACCCTCATGGCCGTACGCGGAGGTCGCCTCGAAGCTTGGTGCCGGAGAGCCACACCGCAACGCCGCGCGTCGGCGGGCCGGCACGGAGTCGTCACGAAGGCGTACACAGCGTCGGACAGCACCGTCCGTACGCCGCAACCCGACAGGAGCGGATCGCATGCCCATCGCAACTCCCGAGGTCTACACCGAGATGCTGGACCGGGCCAAGGCGGGCAAGTTCGCCTACCCGGCCATCAACGTCACGTCGTCGCAGACCCTGCACGCCGCGCTGCGTGGTTTCGCCGAGGCCGAGAGCGACGGCATCATCCAGATCTCGACCGGTGGCGCGGAGTTCCTGGGCGGCCAGCACAACAAGGACATGGTGACCGGCGCGGTCGCGCTCGCCGAGTTCGCCCACATCGTCGCCGCCAAGTACGACATCACCGTCGCGCTGCACACCGACCACTGCCCGAAGGACAAGCTGGACGGCTACGTCCGCCCGCTGCTGGCGGTCTCCGCCGAGCGCGTGGCCAAGGGCGAGAACCCGCTGTTCCAGTCGCACATGTGGGACGGCTCCGCCGAGACCCTGGCCGACAACCTGGCCATCGCCCAGGAGCTGCTGGCCCAGGCCGCCGCCGCCAAGATCATCCTCGAGGTCGAGATCACCCCGACCGGTGGCGAGGAGGACGGCGTCACGCACGAGATCAACGACGAGCTGTACACCACCGTCAACGACGCCGTGCGCACCGCCGAGGCCCTGGGCCTGGGCGAGAGGGGCCGCTACCTGCTGGCCGCCTCGTTCGGCAACGTGCACGGCGTGTACAAGCCGGGCAACGTCGTGCTGAAGCCGGAGCTGCTGCGCGAGCTGCAGGACGCGATCGGCAAGCAGTACAACAAGACCGACCCGTTCGACTTCGTCTTCCACGGCGGCTCGGGCTCCACCGCCGAGGAGATCGCCACCGCGCTGGAGAACGGCGTCGTGAAGATGAACCTGGACACCGACACCCAGTACGCCTTCACCCGCCCGGTCGCCGGCCACATGTTCGCCAACTACGACGGCGTGCTGAAGGTCGACGGCGAGGTCGGCAAGAAGAACACCTACGACCCCCGCACCTGGGGCAAGCTCGCCGAGGCCGGCATGGCCGCCCGCGTGCTCGAGGCCGCCCAGCAGCTGCGTTCGGCCGGCAAGCGCCTGAAGTGAGCACGGCAGCCGCGTGAAGTGAGCGCGATAGCCGCGTGAACCAGGCGCGATAGCCGCGTGAGACACGGGTGCCCCCGGCGGAGGACCGCCGGGGGCACCCGCACGTCGGGTTCCTACTGCTTGAGCTCCGCGTACGCCTCCGCGCTGCTGTCCTTCAGGAACTGCCAGCAGCGGGTCTCCTCCTCGGTCTCCTTGATCGCGCCGGCCGCCCGCGCGAGCGCCGCCAGGCAGCGCAGGAAGCCGCGGTTGCCGCGGTGCTCCCACGGCACCGGGCCGTGGCCCTTCCAGCCGCTGCGCCGCAGCGCGTCCAGGCCACGGTGGTAGCCGGTGCGGGCGTAGGCGTACGACTCGACGTACCGGCCGGCCGCGTAGGCGTCGTCGGCGAGCATGGCCCAGGCCAGGCAGAAGGTCGGGAACTCGGCCGCCACCTGGGTCGGTGAGGCCGACTCCTCCGCGAGCATCCGGTAGGGCCGCTCCTCCTCGGGCAGGTGGGTCGGTTCGGGGCCGTCGAGAAGATTCCTGTGAATCGCCATGAGCTGAAGTCTGCCACCCGAGACGCAGGGGTCAACCGCCGCACCGCGGTCGGCGTGCCCATGCCGCCGTGCGCTCGGTGCGCAAGCTGCTGGACCCGGTCCGTTCGCTGGGCCTGCCGGTCGCCCGGGTCCACGGGAGCCGGGCGGAGATCCGGCCCGAGATGTGCATACCGGGTACATGGACATTCACCCGTTCGCCATGCCAAGGTGACGATCATGCCCGCAGTCCGACCCGCCAGCAGGCGCGCCGCCCCGTCCCGAAACGGCGGCCGCAGACGCCGCCGGCCGCGCCGGAGAGTAAGGCCTGGCATGCTCACGGCACTGGTGCTGACCGCCCTGGTGCTGGGCGCCACCGCGGTCATGCTGCACCGGCCCTCCGGCACGCCGACCGCCACTGCGACCACCCAGGCGCGGGCCGTCCCGCCGGGCGAGGTGACCACCACGGCGTCACCGCCCCCGGCCCCGGTCACCGCCCCGCCGCCCACCCCGACGCCCCCGCCGCCGGCCCCGCCCACCCCCGCCGAACCGGACCCCGGCCCCACCGCGGGCGCGGGCACCTTCACCATCGCCCCCGCCACCGCCAAGGCGGTCGGGCGCGGCACCGTGCGCCGCTACCGGGTCGAGGCGGAGGACGGCATCGGGATCGACGCCGCGGCCGCCGCCGCCCAGATCCACGGCATCCTCGGCGACCCGCGCGGCTGGACCAACGACCACAAGAACGGCTTCCAGCTGGTCGCGAACGGCTCGTACGACTTCACCGTGAAGATCGCCTCGCCCGCCACCGTGGACAAGATCTGCGGCGCCTCCGGCCTGGACACCCACGGCGAGGTCAACTGCAACGTCGGCAACCAGGTGCTCGTCAACTCCAAGCGCTGGAACATCGGATCACCGCAGTTCAGCGGGCCGATCGAGGAGTACCGGGCCCTGATCGTCAACCACGAGGTGGGCCACCGGATCGGCCACGGGCACGAGGGCTGCGCCGGCCCGGGAAAGCCCGCGCCCGCGATGATGCAGCAGATCTACGGCCTCAAGGGCTGCACGCCCAACGCCTGGCCGTACTCGGCGGACGGCACCTACCTGAGCGGGCCCCCGGTCCCGTAAGACCCCGTCGAGCGGAACAGCGCGGAGTCGGAACAGCGCCGATTCGGAACAGAGTTGAGGTCGAATCGGCAACCGGCGGGGCCGCGGCGCCGTAACCTGCGGTCATGACCGCTGCCCAACGCCGTAGGCTCGCCGCCGTGTTCGCGTCCGCCGGGATCCTCCTCGGCACGGCCGCCTGCTCCTCCTCCCCGGGTGGCCCGCCCGGCTCCGGCAGCGTCTCCTACGACGGCGTCCGGTCGGTCGCCCGGCAACTGCACCAGGACCAGCAGAACAGCTGCCCGTTCGGCCTCGACCTCGCCAAGGCCCTCAAGGCCGCCGGGATCCCCGGATCGGTCGGCCCCGACACCGCGGACGGGCCCGCGGCCGACGGCAGCGTCAGCGACGGCACGTCGCCACAGCCGTGGCCGTCCGGCATGAGCCACCCGCCGACCATGCCGTCCGTCCCGGCCGTGCCCCCGACCGCCGATGTCACCTGCGGCTACCGGGTCGGCGAGACCCGGATCGGCATCGAGTTGCTGGCGATCCCGCAGTACGGCGCGGTCAACCTGCTGCTCCCGCGCATCCAGGTCGCCGCACGGATCGGGGCCGCGCAGGTCCGGCAGTTCGCCACCGAGCAGCCCGACGCCGGGCAGGCCAAGCTCGTCCCCGGGGAGGGCACCGCGGCCGTCGCCCGGATCAGGGCCAGGGGCGCGGGCGACATCGCCCTGCTGCTCTCCCAGGACGTCGGCGACGGCGAACCGGACCGGGCCTTCACCGGCGAGCCGCTGCGCAAGGCCGCCCAGGCGCTGGCCGACCAGTTGGGCTGAGCGCTACCCGAGCACCGGCAGGTGGGCCGCCAGGTCGCTGCGCTCGCCGGAGGCGGACACCGCGGCCGCCTCCACCGCCGTCGGCCAGTCGGTCCGACCGGTGGCCAGCCGGATCCAGGTCAGCGGGTCGGTCTCGACCACGTTCGGCGGGGTGCCCCGGGTGTGCCGGGGGCCCTCGACAGCCTGCACCACGGCGTACGGCGGGATCCGCAGCTCGACCGCACCGCCGGGGGCGCGCTCCGCGAAGGCGTCGGCCAGCATCCGGGTGACGGCGGCGAGGGCCCGGCGGTCGTGCGGGAAGGCGTCCAGGCCGAGCGCGTCGGCCAGGTCGTCGGCGTGCACCACGGCCTCGACCAGCCGGGTCACCAGGTAGTCGGTCAGCAGCATCGACCGGCCGCCCAGGATGGTGATCCGCCGCCCCGGCTCCGCCACCAGCGGCCCGTCGAGCACGGCCTTCACGGCGTCGAGCGGCCGGTCGAACGCGGCGGCCACCTCCTCGGGCGGGCCGGCGAACCCGGTCACCGCGTGCTCGGTCACCGCGGTGTCGACGGCCTCGGCCATCGTCCTGCTCAGCTCCGCGTAGCCGGCCAGCGAGAGCACCGGCCCGTCCGGCCCCTGGTCGTCCACCGAGGCCGGCAGGTGGCCCAGCGCCAGGCCCAGGTGGGCCACCAGCTCCCGCACCCGCCAGGAGCCGAGCCGGGTCGGCCGGTCGAGGTCCGGCGCGGTCAGCCGGTGCACCACGGCACGCAGCGCCTCGTTCTGCGCCGCCAGCGCGGCGCTCGTCTTCTGCGGCTGGTACGTACGGGACTTGGGAGGCATGGGCCCCAACATACGCCGAGGGGCGGACGGTTCCGTATCGGACCGTCCGCCCCTCTGGGTGCTGCGATCAGGCCAGCAGGGCCTCGATGACGCCGGTGTGGGCGTCCTTCAGCTCGGCCAGCGAGACGCTGAACTGCCCCTGGACGTCCAGCTCCTGGCCGTCCACGACACCGATCCGGGTGGCCGGCAGGCCACGCGCGGTGCACATGTCGTTGAAGCGGAGCTCCTCACTGCGCGGCACCGCCACGACGGCGCGGCCGGCCGACTCCGAGAACAGCAGGACGAACGGGTCCGTGCCCTCGGGCACGATGATCCGCGCGCCGTGGCCGCCCTTGAGGCAGCTCTCGACGAGCGCCTGGCCGAGGCCGCCGTCGGAGAGGTCGTGCGCGGCGTCGATCATGCCGTCGCGCGAGGCGGCGATCAGGATGTCGCCGAGCAGCCGCTCGCGCTCCAGGTCCACCTTCGGCGGCAGGCCGCCGAGGTGGTCGTGGACGGCCTGGGACCAGGCCGAGCCGCCGAGCTCGTCCGCCGTGTCGCCGAGCAGGTAGAGCAGCTGCCCTTCCTCGGCGAAGGCGAGCGGGGTGCGCCGGGTGACGTCGTCGATGACGCCGAGCACCGCGACCACGGGGGTCGGGTGGATGGCGACCTCGCCGGTCTGGTTGTAGAGCGAGACGTTGCCGCCGGTGACCGGGGTGCCGAGCACCAGGCAGGCGTCGGCCAGGCCGCGGGTGGCCTCGGCGAACTGCCACATCACGTCCGGGTCCTCGGGGGAGCCGAAGTTGAGGCAGTCGGAGACGGCGAGCGGCTTGGCACCGCCGGCCGCGACGTTGCGGTACGCCTCGGCCAGGGCCAGCTGGGCACCGGTGTACGGGTCCAGCTTGGCGAAGCGGCCGTTGCCGTCGGTGGCGACCGAGACGCCGAGGTTGGTCTCCTCGTCGATCCGGATCATGCCCGAGTCCTCGCCGACCGAGAGCACGGTGTTGCCGAGCACGTAGCGGTCGTACTGGTCGGTGATCCAGGACTTGGAGGCCTGGTTCGGGTGGCTCGTGACCTTCAGCAGGTCGGCCTTGAGGCCCTCGCCGGTGGTCGGGCGGGCCAGCCGCTCGGCGGTCGGGACGTCGGCCTGCAGCGCGTCCTGCCAGCTCGGGCGGGCGAACGGGCGCTGGTAGGTCGGGCCCTCGTGGGCGACGGTGCGCGGCGGGACGTCCACCACGAGCTCGCCGTGCCAGTAGATCTCCAGGCGCTCGCCGTCGGTCACCTCGCCGATGACGTTGGCGATGACGTCCCACTTCTCGCAGATCTCGAGAAAGCGGTCGACCTTGTCGGGCTCCACGATCGCGCACATGCGCTCCTGCGACTCGCTCATGAGGATCTCCTCCGGCGAGAGCGTGTGGTCGCGCAGGTGCACGGTGTCGAGCTCGATCCGCATGCCGCCGGACCCGGCCGAGGCCAGCTCGCTGGTGGCGCAGGACAGGCCGGCGCCACCGAGGTCCTGGATGCCCTTGACGAGCTTCTCGCGGAAGATCTCCAGGGTGCACTCGATGAGGAGCTTCTCCTGGAACGGGTCGCCGACCTGGACCGCCGGGCGCTTGGCCGGCTTGGTGTCGTCGAAGGTCTCGGAGGCCAGCACCGAGACGCCGCCGATGCCGTCGCCGCCGGTGCGGGCTCCGTACAGGATGACCTTGTTGCCGGCGCCGGAGGCCTGCGCGAGGTGGATGTCCTCGTGCTTCATGACACCCACGCACAGCGCGTTGACCAGCGGGTTGCCCTGGTAGCAGGAGTCGAAGACGACCTCGCCGCCGATGTTCGGCAGGCCCAGGCAGTTGCCGTAGCCGCCGATGCCCGCGACGATCCCGGGCAGCACGCGCCGGGTGTCGGGGTGGTCGGCCGCGCCGAAGCGCAGCGGGTCCATCACGGCGACCGGGCGGGCACCCATCGCCAGGATGTCGCGCACGATGCCGCCGATGCCGGTGGCCGCGCCCTGGTAGGGCTCGATGTACGACGGGTGGTTGTGCGACTCGACCTTGAAGGTGACCGCGTAGCCCTGGCCGACGTCGACCACACCGGCGTTCTCGCCGATGCCGACGAGCATCGCGTCCGAATCCGGCTTCTTGTCGCCGAACTGCTTCAGGTGGACCTTGCTGCTCTTGTACGAACAGTGCTCCGACCACATGACCGAGTACATCGCGAGTTCGGCGCCGGTGGGGCGGCGGCCGAGAATCTCCCGGATGCGCGTGTACTCGTCCTCCTTGAGGCCGAGCTCGGCCCAGGGCTGGGCGGCGTCCGGGGTCTGCTCGGCGTTCTTGACGGTGTCGAGGCTCATCAGGCGTTCACCAGCTGCTTCAGGACGGAAGTGAAGAAGCCCAGGCCCTCGGTGGTCGGACCGGTGAGCGGCTCCACGGCGTGCTCCGGGTGCGGCATCAGGCCGACGACATTGCCGGCGGCGTTGGTGATGCCGGCGATGTCGCGGTACGAACCGTTCGGGTTGACGTCCAGGTAACGGGCGACGACCCGGCCCTCGGCCTCCAGCTCGTCCAGGACGTGCGCGTCGGCGACGAAGCGGCCCTCGCCGTTCTTCAGCGGGACGACGATTTCCTGGCCCGCCGAGTAATCCCGGGTCCAGGCGGTGTCGGCGTTCTCGATGCGCAGCTTCTGGTCGCGGCAGATGAAGTGCAGCGAGTCGTTGCGGGTCAGCGCACCGGGCAGTAGGTGGGATTCGCAGAGCACCTGGAAGCCGTTGCAGATACCGAGCACCGGCATTCCGAGCTTCGCCTGCTCGATGACGGTCTCCATCACCGGGGAGAAGCGGGAGATCGCCCCGCAGCGCAGATAGTCGCCGTAACTGAATCCGCCCGGCAGGACGACGGCGTCGACCTGGTGGAGATCCTTGTCACGGTGCCAGAGGGCGACCGGCTCGGCGCCGGCGAGGCGGACCGCCCGCTGGGCGTCGCGGTCGTCGAGGGAGCCGGGGAAAGTGACGACGCCGACGCGGGTGGTCACTTCGCCGCCTCCTCGACCCGGACGGTGAAGTCCTCGATCACGGTGTTGGCGAGAAAGGTCTCGGCGGCTTCGCGGATACGGGCGAGCGCCGCGTCGTCGACCGGGCCCTCCACATCCAGCTCGAAACGCTTGCCCTGGCGGACGTCGGCGATCCCGGTGAATCCGAGACGGGGCAGTGCACGCTGCACCGCCTGTCCCTGGGGGTCGAGGATCTCCGGCTTGAGCATGACGTCGACTACGACGCGTGCCACTGGCACTCCCGGTGGTGTCTTCGGTGAGGCGGGGGAACTCCAGACTACCGGTGGTTTCGGGCCGGATTGCTGGCCGGGGATAGCGACGCGCGTAGACCCGGGCCCCTTACGCCACAAGGGATCCGGCCTCCTGGCCCCCCGTCCGGCACCCCCGGTTTCCCCGGATTCGGCGCCCGGAACGGCCCCCTCCGAAGAACACCCGAATACGGCACTTGGGGACAGATCCGCCCGTCCCGCTCACCGGTATCCGACAGTCCCGCGAAGACACGTGAATATCCGGAAAAGAATGCCGGACTCTTCGATTTCGACCCCCTTCGGGTGCAGAATAGGGCCACCTGTCGCGGCAAGTGCTGCGTATCAGGCGGGCCACCAGGCCTGCCCGTATGCGCTTGCGCGAGTTGGTGCACATCAGGCCCCGGGCGTACCCCCGCGGACCGGTGGCCGAATTGCCCGAGAGGATTGACACCCATGGCTCAGCGTGTAGTTGTCACGCTCTCCGACGACCTGGACGGCGGCGCCGCCGCGGAAACCGTCCACTTCGGCGTCGACGGGAAGTCGTACGAGATCGACCTGTCCGTGGACAACGCGGAAAAGCTGCGGGAGGCCCTCGCCCCGTTCGTCGCCGCGGGCCGCCGCCAGAGCCGCACCGGAAAGTCCTTCCGCCGCACCGCGCTCACCCCGGACCCGGCCGCCGTCCGCGCCTGGGCCCTGTCCCGCGGGATGGAACTGCCGGCCCGCGGCCGCATCCCCAAGCACGTGTACGAGGCGTTCGCCGAGGCGAACTGACCCCGCCCCTCGGGGGCACCCGCTCCCCCGGTCGCCCTGCCTGCCCAGGCCCAATGGCCTGGACCGAAAGGGTGGGGCGACCACCCCGAACGATGCTGTAGAGTATTCCTCGTCGCCGCAACGGAGAGATCCGAAGAGGCGGCTGGTGCCCCACAAGGCACCGTGCGGACGTGGCTCAGTTGGTAGAGCATCACCTTGCCAAGGTGAGGGTCGCGAGTTCGAATCTCGTCGTCCGCTCGCAGTGCGCGAGCACAGCACAACTCAATAGTTAGACCTGCGGACGTGGCTCAGTTGGTAGAGCATCACCTTGCCAAGGTGAGGGTCGCGAGTTCGAATCTCGTCGTCCGCTCAGGAACGAAGGGCCCCCTCGATCGAGGGGGCCCTTCGGCATTCCCGCCGCGAGCCCCGAGCCTCGAACCTCGAAATGGTCCATGACATTTGTCATCGCCGACCCGTGGATCCGCACCGCGATGTCATGACGGCGCGCACTGCCCGCGCGGCCCGGGCGGCGGAAGGCTTGGGGCATGGAAACAAGCCGGCCCGCCAGCCACCGCGACACCGTGATCGAGGTCACCGACCTGCACCGCCACTACGGCAGCGGTGCCACCGGCTACCACGCCGTCCAGGGCGTCGACCTCGCCGTCGGCCGCGGCGAACTGTTCGCCCTGCTCGGCACCAACGGCGCGGGCAAGACCTCCACCATGGAGCTCATCGAGGGCCTGGCCGCCCCCAGCGGCGGCACCGTCCGGGTGCTGGGCCACGACCCCCACCGGGAGCGCGCCGCCGTCCGCCCGCGGATCGGCATCATGCTCCAGGAGGGCGGCTTCCCCGGCGACCTCACCGCCGCCGAGACCGGCCGCGCCTGGGCCGGGATGACCAGCGGCGCCCGTCCGGTCGAGGAGGCCCTGGAACTGGTCGGCCTCGCCCACCGCCGCACCGTCCGGGTCAAGCAGCTGTCCGGCGGCGAACGGCGCCGGCTCGACCTCGCGATGGCCCTGCTCGGCCGCCCCGAGGTGCTGTTCCTGGACGAGCCCAGCACCGGCCTCGACCCCGAGGCGCGCGCCGCCGTCTGGCGGCTGGTCCGCGAACTGCGCGCCCAGGGCACCACCGTGCTGCTCACCACGCACTACCTGGAGGAGGCCGAGGAGCTCGCCGACCGGCTGGCGATCCTGCACGGCGGCCGGGTCGTCACCACCGGCACCGTCGCCGAGGTGATCGCCGGACGGCCGTCCCGGATCACCTTCGAACTCCCTGAATTCGCCGGGGTCGCGCTGCCCGTCCTGGCCGGCGCCGAGGTCACCGTCGACGGCCGCAAGGTCACCGTGCAGAGCACCGGCCTCCAGGACACCCTCACCGACCTGCTCGGCTGGGCCCGGCACCACGGGATCGCACTGGGCGCCCTGGACGCCCGCAGTGCCTCCCTGGAGGAGGCCTTCCTCGCCATCGCCTCCGAGGCCGCCCACCAGGCCCCGCCGCGCACCGCACCGCCTTCAGGGCCCGCCGCCCCCGCCCGTCCCGCCCGCCGCCGCCTGATCGGATCCGCCCGATGACCACCGCCGCCCCCGCCACCCGCACGGGTGCCCCGAGCACCACCGCCGGCCGTCTGCTCGCCCTCGGCCGCGCCGAGGCCACCCTGCTGCTGCGCAACCGCACCGCCCTGTTCACCGCCGTGGTGTTGCCGGTGGTGCTGATCAGCTCGCTGCGCGGAATCCTCAAGAAGCAGGCCGAGGACAACCCCGGCCTGGACATCGACTCGATGCTGGTCTACGGCTCGGTCGGGATGGTCCTGGCCTTCGTCGTGTACTACAACCTGACCGCCGCTTACGTCGGGCGGCGCGGCGAACTGGTGCTCAAGCGGCTGCGCACCGGGGAGGCCAGGGACCTGGAGATCCTGCTCGGCACCGCCGTCCCCTCGCTCGCCCTCGGCCTGCTGATGGCCGCCCTGATCGGGGTCGGCGGCAGTCTCGGCCTGCACCTGGCGGTGCCGGTCAACCCGCTGCTGATGCTGGTCGGCCTGGTGCTAACGCTGGCCACCATGATCGCCCTGGCCGCGCTGTCCAGCGCCTTCACCAAGACCGTGGAGAGCGCGGGCATCACCACCATGCCCGTCATGCTGGTCATGCAGTTCGGCTCCGGCCTGTTCGTCCCGCTGGAGGTGATGCCCTCGCAGCTGGCCGACGTGTGCCGCCTGCTGCCGACCACCCCGGCCTTCCAGCTGATCCGGGTCGGCTGGTTCGGCACCGACGGCTCGGCCGCTCCGACCGACTTCCTCGGCAGCTGGGGCGCCGCCGCCCCGCACCTGGTCACCGGCACGGTCTGGCTCGGCCTGGCGGTCTGGGGCGCCGTCCGCTACTTCCGCTGGGAACCGCGCCGCTGAGCCCGGCAGAAGGGAATCCGAAGGATCCGCCCCCGTTCCGCCTCTGATATGAAGGCACCAACACGATCGTGATCAGACGGGGGCACTGCGATGGTCCGGGGGCCGATTCGCCGCTGGAAGGGCTACGGCAAGCCGCAACGCGCCGAGCTGTACTTCCGCTGGTCGCTCTACCTGGTGGCATGGTTCATGCTGCCGTTGAACCTGCTGGCCAGCGCCTCCTCGGTGCGGAATACGGGTACGACCCCCGCCGTCCGGGTCGCCCTGGTCCTGTCGCTCGCCTCGGTCCTGGTCACCCTCAGGGCCTACCGCACCTCGCTCGACCGCTACCTAGGGCGGCCCAGCACCTACCGGCGCTGGCTGACCGCCAACGCCCTCCTCACAGTGGCCGGTTCCTGGGCCGTGCTGCTGCTCGGCCCGTCCTCCGACGGGGTGTCGCCCCATCCCGGCCAGCCGTTCACCGTGGTGATCGCCGCCGCCCTGGTGGGCGCGACCGCAGGCCCCGCGGGGGTGGGCCTGGGGTTGCGCTGGGCCTTCCTCGCCGGAGCCGCGCTACCGATCGCGATCGCCCCGGCGATGCTGCTGGCCGGCGTCAGCCCCGCCACCACCTCGGGGTGGGTGTGCGGCGCGGTCATCGGCACGCTCATCCTGATCGGCAGCTGCCGCAGCTTCGCCTGGGTGACCGCCATCGTCTGGGAGCTGGACGCCGCCCGCGAGGCGCAGTCCCGGCTGGCCGTCGCCGAGGAGCGGCTGCGCTTCTCCCGCGACCTGCACGACGTGATGGGCCGCAACCTCACCACCATCGCGCTGAAGAGCGAACTCGCCGTCCAACTCGCCCGGCGCGGACGCCCGGAGGCCGCCGACCAGATGTCCGAGGTGCAGAAGATCGCCCAGGAGTCGCAGCGGGAGGTCCGGGACGTCATCCGCGGCTACCGCACCGCCGACCTGCACGCCGAGGCGATCGGCGCCCGCGCGGTGCTGCGCTCCGCCGACATCGCCTGCGAGATCGACCTCGGCGAGAACGCCAACGGGCTGCCGCTGCCGGTGCAGTCGGTGCTCGGCTGGGTGATCCGCGAGGCCACCACCAACGTGCTCCGGCACAGCGAGGCCGCCCGCTGCCTGATCCGGCTGCGCCAGGAGGACGGCCGGGCGGTGCTGGAGCTGGAGAACGACGGGGTGCCCGAGGTGCCGCTGCCCTCGCAGGGCGGCGGCACCGGGCTGCGCGGCCTGCGCGAGCGGCTGGCCGCCCACAACGGCGAACTGACCGTCCCGACCGCCGCACCCGGCACCTTCCGGATACTCGCCATCGTCCCGCTGCCGGGCTGAGAGAGGCCTCCTGATGACCGAGAACCCCGCGCCCGTCCGCGTCCTGCTCGCCGACGACGAGCACCTGATCCGCGGCGCGCTGGCCGCGCTGCTCTCGCTCGAGGACGACATCGAGGTGGTCGCACAGGCCGGCTCCGGTCCGGAGGCGCTGGCGATGGCGCAGTCGCACCGGCCCGACGTCGCGGTGCTCGACCTGCAGATGCCCGGCAAGGACGGCATCGAGGTGGCCGCCGAGCTGCGCCGGCTGCTGCCGGACTGCCGCTGCATGATCGTCACCGGCCACGGCCGCCCCGGCTACCTGAAGCGGGCGCTGGAGGTCGGGGTACGCGGCTTCCTGCCGAAGACCGTCTCGGCGGCGGACCTGGCCGGCATCATCCGCACCGTACGGTCCGGCGGCCGGTACGTGGACCCGGAGCTGGCGGCGGACGCGATCAGCGCGGGCGAGACCCCGCTGACGGCGCGCGAGACCGACGTCCTGGAGCTGGCCGCCGACGGCACCCCGATCGCCGAGATCGCCGCCCGGGCCGCGCTCTCCCAGGGCACCGTCCGCAACTACCTGTCCTCGGCGGCCACCAAGCTGGGCGCGGAGAACCGGCACGCGGCGGTGCGGATCGCCCGCGAGCACGGCTGGATCTAGGACCTGCCGCGCTCGCGGGCGTCGCCGGGGGCGTTACGCCCAGGTGGTGCCGGTCAGCCGCTCGTACACCTCGATGTACTTGGCACGGGTCTGCTCGACGATCTCGGCGGGCAGCGCCGGCGGCGGCTGCTCGCTGTAGCGGTCCCAGCCGGAGGCCGGGGAGACCAGCCAGTCGCGGATCAGCTGCTTGTCGAAGGACGGCTGCGAGTGCCCCGGCTGCCACTGGTCGGCGGGCCAGTAGCGGGAGGAGTCCGGGGTGAGCACCTCGTCGCCGATCACCAGCTCGCCGTCCAGCAGGCCGAACTCGAACTTGGTGTCGGCCAGGATGATGCCGCGGTCGCGGGCGATGTCCCGGGCGCGGGCGTAGACGTCCAGGGTGGTGCGGCGCAGCTGGGCGGCGAGCTCGGCGCCGATCCGGCGGGCGGTCTCCTCGTAGGGGACGTTCTCGTCGTGCTCGCCGACCTCGGCCTTGAGGGCCGGGGTGTAGATCGGGGCGGGCAGCTCGGAGCTGTTCTCCAGGCCCTCCGGCAGGGCGATGCCGCAGACCGTGCGGTGCTCGTTGTACTCGGTCAGGCCGGAGCCGGCCAGGTAGCCGCGGGCGACCGCCTCGACCGGGACCATCTCCAGGCTCTTGCAGATCAGCGTGCGGCCCTTCCAGTCGGCGGGGGCGCCGGCCGGGACCTCGGTGGAGATCACGTGGTTGGGGACGATGTCGGCGATCCGCTCGAACCACCACAGCGAGAGCTGGGTGAGGACGCGGCCCTTGTCGGGGATCTCGTTCGGCAGCACCCAGTCGTGGGCGGACGTCCGGTCGCTGGCGACCATGACGAGCTCACCCGACTCGGTGCGGTAGAGGTCGCGCACCTTGCCGGTGTGCAGGTGGACCAGGCCGGGCACCTGGACCGGCTCGGGCTTGGTGACAAATCCGCTCAAGGTGTCTCAGTCCTCAGGGGTCGTTCGCGGGCGTGGGGCACTGCGAAAGGGGAGGTCACTGCCCACGCAGTCTTTCACGACCGCCCGGACGACGGTTTTCCGGTGTGGACCTCAGTTCTTGCAGAGCCGGTCCAGCAGGTTGGCGGTGGCCCGCTGGATCCGCTCGTCGGTCAGCCCGGGGCGGCCCAGCGCGGGCGACCAGGCGAAGGTGCCGGCCGCGAAGACGTACGCGCCGCTGGGCGCCCGGTAGAGCGAGGTCTCCTGGTAGCGGGTGCGGCCGGCCAGGTCCTGGTACGGGGAGTGCGCCAGCAGGACCCGCTCGGTGTGCTCGGGCAGCGCCACCTTGGGGTAGTACCGGTCGGCCTCGCCGGCGACCAGGCCGGGCAGCTCGTCGCCCTCCTGCAGGCCGGTGCCGTCCCAGAGCCAGTGCGCGGTGTGCCGGGCCACCAGCGGGACGGGCGCGGCGACCCGGCCCGAGTACTGCACCCCGAGCAGGTGCTGCTCGGGCTCCCCCGCGTCCCGCCACAGCGCGCTGGCGGCGCCGGTGGCGCCCGCGGCCGGGCTGCCGGGCGGGGCCTTCTGCCGCTTGCGGCAGTTGAGCAGCCGGTTGGGCTCGCCGGAGGCGGCGGCGGTCAGCTCGACGCGCCAGTACATGGTGTTGGCGGAGAGGAACACCAGCGAGGTGCCGCCGTCCCGGGCCCGCTCGGCGGCCCGGCGCATCGGCTCGGACCAGTACTCGTCGTGGCCGGGGAAGACCAGCGCCCGGTGCCGGGACGGGTCGACCAGGCCGGCGTGCAGGTCGGTGGCGGTGGCGTAGGAGAGGTCGTAGCCGTAGCGCTCGGCCCAGCGGATGAAGTCGTACGCGTGGCCGACGTGCAGCGGCAGCCCGGCGGTGGCGTGCGGGCGGTCGAAGGAGACGGTGACGGCCGCTTCCGGCTCGCCGACCAGGCCGCCCGTGCCGTCCCAGGCGTGGTAGAGGCTGGCGCCGGTGCGGCCGTCCTCGGGGAAGAGGTTGTACGCCTGCCAGGTCACGTCCGGGAGCACCAGGAGCAGTTCGGCGGTGTGCCCATGGTCCTCGAAGTCCCGGACGGTGAACGGGATGTGGCTGCGGTGCAGCATGTCCGCGGTGGTCAGCACGGCGACGTACGAGCCGGGCTTCCAGTGCGCCGGGACCTGCAGCCGCCAGGAGTGCCACCAGTGGTGGCAGGAGACCGTGCGGTCGACCACCAACGGGGCGGGTTGGGCGAGCCCGGCGATCAGCGGGCTGGAGGTCATGTGGCGGGCGCCGTCGCCGCCGTAGTGGCCGATCCGGTAGACGTCCACGGTGAACTCGCGGGGCGGGTTGACGGTGACCCGGAAGTCCACCGAGCCGCCGGGGCGGATCACTCCGGCCGAGGCGAAGCCCTTGATCTGTTGGTCCACGTCGTTGGAGCTCTGCGGGGTGCCGACCGGCGGCTTGGGCCGGGCGCCGGCGGTCAGCGGCTGCTGGCCGGGCGCGTCCACCGAGACGTACCAGGGGACGGCGCCCTCCGCCCCGGCCAGGTACTGGTCCGGGCTGCGCAGCCAGGGCAGCGGGCCCTGGCCGAAGGGGTCGGAGACGCTGTAGGCATGCGTTCCGGACTCCCAGCGGCGGTTGAGTTCGGTGCCCACGCGCCCCTCCCAGGTGCACTTCTGTGACTCCTCGCTCACCTCCGGGCGCTCCTGGTCCGGTGCCGACGGTCCTCGCTCGCACGCTCGCTGCGCTCGCTCGTCGCTTTCGGCACCGGCGCGCCCTTCGGCCCCCGAGGCCCGGTTGGCACGTGCCCCCCGGATGTGCGTGCGGTCTAATACACCACAGAGTGCCGGCGCTCCGTCACCTTCCGGTGCCAATTGGTGCCGGGAATCTTGCGGTCCGCCCGGAGGGGGCCTCCGGCCTGCGGAGACGACCGGCGGCCGACTCGTCCGGGGGCGCGTGCGGGGGCGTCGAGCGCCGTCCCACCCGTCACAGCCGGACGGGTTTCTCCAGGCGGACGTCGGCGGCGTCCAGCCAGGCCCGCAGCGGGCCGTCCTGGCCCTGTTCGACGGCCTGGGCGACCGGGCCGGCCAGGTCGGTGCGGCGGACCCCGCCGAGCAGCAGCACCGGGCCGTCCAGCCAGTCCAGGCCGGGGACGCCGCCGGCGGTGTCCACGGCCGCGCAGCAGACCATCGCGGTGACGTGGTCGACCAGCAGGTCGCGGCCGGAGCGGTCGGGTTCGAGCAGCGGGGCCGGGGCGGTGGTGCGGTCCGGCCGGGCGGCGAGCGCCGCGGCCAGCCGCTCGCCGTCGCCCTCGGCGAGCCGGACCAGCAGCCGGGTGAGGGTCGGGGAGCCGGGGCGGGACTGCGGGGCGGGCCGGTCCAGGGCGGCCTGCAGGCCGGCGGCGCCCGCCCGCCAGCCGGCGTCCACCACCTCGGCCGGGTAGTCGGCCCACTCCAGCTCGTGCCAGGCGCCGGCCGCCGGGCGGCCGAAGAACAGCTCGGCGGCGAGCCGGGAGACCGCCCGGTCGACGGTGCCGGGCTCCTCCAGCAGGTCGCAGGCGGGGCGGTCGCCGAGCCGACTGCCGTAGCCGTCGGCCAGCCGGTCGCGGCGGGACAGCTCGGTGAGGGCGGCGACCACGCCGGCGTTGAGGTGGGCGGGGTGGCGGCCGAGCCGCCAGGCGGGCAGCGCGACCCGGGTGAGCAGCCGGTCCCAGCCGGCGTAGGCGAGGCCGACCTGCTCCTGGGCGGCGATCCGCAGACCGTAGTCGACCGTCCTGGCCTGCTCGGAGGCCCAGCTCGCGACGGAGCGCTCCAGTTCGGCGGAGTGGCCGCGGCAGGCGCCGAGCAGTCGGCGGGTGATCCGGCGGGTGACCCGGTCGGCGAGTGCGGCCGGGCCGCGCCGGGGCGGCCGGGGCGGGGCGGCCAGGGTGCCGCCGCCGAGGCCGGGGGCCGCGCCCTGGCCGGAGTCCAGGCAGGCGTCCAGGCCGCGCAGGAAGCGGCGGGCGGCGGCGATCTCCGGGTCGGCGGAGGCGGCGGTGCCGGCCACCACGGGGGCCAGCAGGGCGCGCAGCTCGCCGGCCCGCATCCACCAGAGGAAGGGCGAGCCGATGACCAGGACGGGCGCCGCAGGCTCGGCGTGCGGCCGCAGCGGGCCCGGGTGCCGCAGCGGGGGGACGTCCTCCAGCCAGCTGTCGCAGTCCGGGGTGAGGGCGATCGCGGAGGGCGCGGGGACGTCCAGCCGGTCGGCGAGTTCGTTGATCAGCCGGTACAGCTCGGGAGCCTCGGCGCGGTCCAGCGGGACGGCGGGGGTCCGGGGCGGCTCGGCCCGGCGCAGGGCGCGGGCGGTCAACCCGGCGACCAGCAGGGTCAGCGCGGCGACCGCGCAGACCGTCCAGCGGGCGGCGTCCCAGCCGGTCGCGTCGGCGGCGCCGGGCGCGCCGATCCGGCCGGTGAACCGGCCCGCGAGCAGGACCACCGCCACGGCGGTGGGCAGGACGGCGGAGGCCAGGGCGAGGCCTCGGACCCGCAGGACCGCCTGGGCGTGATGGCGCGCGGTGTCGATAGCGGCCATACGGTGCGGCACCCCCTTCGGAGCCCTCGGGTGCCCGGCTACGGGCCCTGAGCCGACTCGAACGATCAGTTCCGACCGGGAAGCGGAGGCGTCCGATCCCGGTAGTGCATGCTGCGTGGCGCTACTGACATTTTCGACGCCCGGTCCGGGTGGTCGTTCCGGATCGCCCCGGTTTCCACTCGTCCCGGTGACGTCGCCCGAATTCCGGACGCCCGCCACCGGTCCGGTGCGAAGCACCCGGCGACCGCCCGGCCGGACGCCGTCCAGCATCCCCCCGCGGGAGCGCCGCTACCCGGCGGCGCCCCCGGCGCGCGGGCCCCGTGCGCTGCGATCCAGCGCACCATAAGGCCGGGCAGCCGGTTACGTCAGCTGGATGCGGTTGCTGTCACCCGATGGGCTGGAATCCGTCGACCGAACGGTGTGTCCGCCCCTGGAATCACTCCCGTCCCGAAACGCCGGAGGCGCTGCGCCCATGGGGTTGATTCCCACGGTCCGCAGCGCCTCCCTCGAAACACCCCGGGAGCAGCCGAACTTCCCTACGCGGTGGCCGCCTTCAGCGCGATGTCGGTGCGGTGCTGGCCGCCCTTGAGCGAGATCCGGTCCACCGCGGCGTACGCGCGCTCGCGTGCCTCGGCGAGGTCGGCGCCGGTCGCGGTGACCGACAGCACGCGGCCGCCGGCGCTCAGCACCTGCCCGTCCTCGCCCGCCCTGGTCCCGGCGTGCAGCACGAACGCGGTACCGTCCGCCTCGGCCTCGGCCAGGCCCTCGATCGGGTCGCCGGTGCGCGGCGCGGCCGGGTAGCCCTCGGAGGCGACGACCACGGTGACGGCCGCGCCCTCGTCCCAGCGCAGCGGCTCCAGCTGGTCCAGGGTGCCGGTGGCGGAGGCCAGCAGCACGGCGGCCAGCGGGGTGCGCAGCCGGGCCAGTACGACCTGGGTCTCCGGGTCGCCGAAGCGGGCGTTGAACTCGATCACCCGGGTGCCGCGGGAGGTGAGCGCCAGGCCCGCGTAGAGCAGGCCGGAGAACTCGGTACCGCGGCGGCGCAGCTCGTCCACGGTCGGCTGCAGGACGCTCTCCAGGACCTCCTCGACCAGCCCGGCGGGCGCCCACGGCAGCGGCGAGTAGGCGCCCATGCCGCCGGTGTTGGGGCCCTCGTCGCCGTCCAGCGCCCGCTTGAAGTCCTGCGCGGGCTGCAGCGGGACAACGGTGGTGCCGTCGGTGATCGCGAACAGCGAGACCTCGGGGCCGTCCAGGTACTCCTCGATGACCACGCGCTCGCAGGAGGCGGCGTGCGCCAGTGCGGCCTCGCGGTCGGAGGTGACCACGACGCCCTTGCCGGCGGCCAGCCCGTCGTCCTTGACCACGTACGGGGCGCCGAAGGCGTCCAGCGCCTCGGCGGCCTCCGCGGCGGTGGTGCAGACGTAGGAGCGGGCGGTGGGGACGCCGGCGCCGGCCATCACGTCCTTGGCGAAGGCCTTGGAGCCTTCCAGCTGGGCGGCCGCGCCGGACGGGCCGAACACCGGGATGCCGGCCGCGCGCACGGCGTCGGAGACGCCGGCGACCAGCGGGGCCTCCGGGCCGACGACGACCAGGTCGGCGCCGAGCCGCTCGGCCAGCGCGGTGACCTGTGCGCCGTCGAGCTGGTCGACCGGGTGGACCGTCGCCACCTGTGCGATCCCGGCGTTGCCCGGGGCACAGTGCAGCTCGGTCACGGCGGGATCTTGGGACAGAGAGCGGCACAGGGCGTGTTCGCGGGCGCCGCCGCCGATGACGAGGACCTTCACGCCTGGAAGCGTAGTCGGTGGCCCGTTCCGGCCGCCCTCCGGTCCCGTCGGATCCTCCAGGAGAAGAGCTCCGTACGCCGACGATGCCGGAGGATCCTCCAAGCCCGCGGGGGTCCGGTGGGCGGTGGGTGCGCGAGTCACGACCGCGGGTCACCGGGCCCTCGCTCGGACGGGTGAAATCTCGCCGAGCCCCGCAACCCGCTCACCTCGGGTTCCGATGGCCTAAACCGGTAACGATCAACCGGGAAGCTCCCCCATGGTCAGCCATTTGGCGGTAAGAAGTGCTGTTGGACAACCACCGGCAGACGTCACGTCAGCCGATGCGCCGCCAGTACCCAGCCGCCCGCCCGCCACAGGGAGCCCCACAGGTGAGCCAGCCGGAAATGCAGCCCGAGGAGAGTGCCTGGGGCAAGGAGATCGGCGAGGAGGACCCGCCCGCGACCGCCGTGGTCCAGCCGGCCTCCACCCGCCGTCGGACCGATCTGAGCACCCGCCAGTTCCCGCTCGGGGACTGGGGCGAGCCGGCCGAACGGCTGGAGGAGCTCTACCGCTGGTCCGAGGAGCGGGCGGTCGAGGCGATCGAGTGGTACCGCCGGGACCGGATCTGGAAGCGCCGGTGGGCACGCCTGCTGCGCTTCGGCACGGCCGGCTTCGCGGTGGGCGGGGCGACCGCCCCGCTGGTCGACCTGGCCGGCAGCTTGGCGCACGGCACCGGCTGGGGCTACGTCGGGCTGGCGCTCTCCGCCGCCTGCTACGGCGTCGACCGGGCCTTCGGCCTCACCTCCGGCTGGATGCGGGACGTCTCCACCGCGCAGGCCCTGCAACGCCGCCTGGAGGCGTTCCAGTTCGACTGGGCGTCGGAGTGCGTGCGCGAGGTGCTCGGCCCGACCGAGGGCACCGCGGGCGAGGCCGCCGAGCGCTGCCTGGGCGTACTGCGCCGGTTCTGCGAGGACGTCTCGGACATGATCCGCACCGAGACCTCGGAATGGATGCTGGAGTTCCGCGCCTCGATGACCCAGCTGCCAACCCAGGCCCCCGGGAGCTGGGGCGGGCGCTCCGAGCCGGGGGTCGGCGCCCAGGTGCGGGTGCTGCCGCCGCCGGGCACCAGGCCCACCATGCCGCGCCAGCGGCCGCCGGAGGGGCCGCTGCGGTAGGGCGCCTCGGCGGTCGTTGCGGTGGTCGTAGCGGTGGTCGTAGCGGCCGCCGCCCAGGCCGTGGGCGCTACGCGAAGACGATCATCGAGCCCTGGGTGACGCTCCGGGCCGCCGCCGCGTACAGGCCCGACCAGGCGTGCCGTTCCCGGGCGAAGGGGTGCACGTCGTCGATCGGCGGCCCGAACGGCTGCTCCAGACCGGTCGGGCCGAGCGGCCGGGTCGGGTCCGGCGGGTTGAGCGGGTCGATGCCCAGCGCCGGTGCCACGGCCTGCAGTTCACGCAGCAGTCCGTGGCTGGAGCCGAGCGGGCCACCGGAGGCGAGCAGCGCGTCGTCCACCAGCGGCACCGCGAACTCGATCGGCACGTACGCGCCCGCGTGGTCGAAGTGCCAGACCAGGTGCGACTGTTCGGCGCTGCTCTCGAACATCTCCAGCAGCTGCTCGTAGTCGCCGCCGAGCGCGTCGACCGGGGTGATGTCCAGGCCGGTGAGGCCCAGCAGGTAGGCGCGGCGCAGGAAGTGCAGCGAGTCGTAGTCGAAGGCGGCTATCGGCTCGACCGCGCCGCTGAGGCCCGGGACGAACTCGTAGACCGGCACCTCGGGGAGCCCGTACGAGGTCAACACCGCGTTGTAGAGGGCTAGATCGTCCCGGAACGGGTTGTCGGGGCTGTGGCTCAGCACGTCCACCAGTGGGACGAGCCAGAGGTCGCAAGCCATGGCCGGCAGTTCCTCTCCGGGCGGCGGGGATCGCCCGCGGGGCGGGGCGACGACGGGGGCGGAGTCGGTACTCGGACGGCCCTTTTCGGGGGGCGCCCGGTTCGACGCCCGCTCACCCTACCGGCCCGGGGCGGTGTGCGGGTCGGGCCGTCCCCGCGGAGCCTCGGGGGCCGACGAAGGCAGCCGTCGGCCGAACCGGCCGTACGGCACCGAGCGGGGCTGCGGCACCAGGCCGAGGCCCAGGCCCAGCTCCCGGCCCAGCTCCCGGCCGACCTCGTCACCGCGCAGCGGCCGCTCGCCGCGGGCCCCGCCGGGCTCGGCGGGGCCCGCGGCGGGCCGCGACAGAGGCCCGAACGCGGGCGCGGGCTCCGCGGACGACGACTCGGCCGACGAACCGGCCGACGGCTCGGACGACGACTCGGACAGCGGCTCGGACAGCGGCTCGGACAGCGGCTCGGACGACGACTGGGCCGGGACGGGCGGCGGCTCCGTCCCGGTGGTCTCGGCGAGCAGTCCCAGGACGGTCACCGACTCCAGCGGCTGCCCGGCCAGCTCGGCCAGCAGCCGGGCGGTGTACAGGTTGTACTCGCAGATGATCCGGTGCGCGCCGGCCAGGTCGCCTGCCTCGATCGCCTCGACCAGGTCGGGGTGGCGGTCCCAGCAGACCCCGGCCAGGCTGGGCATCTCCCGCAGGTAGGGGGCGGCGAACATCCAGGACTGCACCCGCAGCCAGTCCAGGTAGTCGGCGATCCGGCGGTTGCCGAGCAGCCCGGCGACCTCCTGCCAGAACCGGCGGTCGCAGCCCACCATCACGTCCAGGTTCCCGGCCCGGGCGGCCCGGACGGCCGCGTCGGCCCGGCGGTGCAGCGAGGGCAGCCGGCTGAGGTCGGGCAGGGACCGGCGGGCGGAGAACTGGCGGTGGAAGCTGTCGGTGAGCAGCACCCGGGACTCGAAGATCTCCAGGAAGTCGTCCCAGCACAGCTCGGGCACCGTGAAGCCGCGGTGGTGCTCGGCGCGCAGCAGTCCCTGCGCGCCGAGGTCGACCAGCGCCTCGCGGGCCGGGGTCGCGGAGACGCCGTACAGCTCGGCGATCTCCTTGACGGTGAAGTTGCGGCCGGCCTCCAGTCGGCCGGCCATCATCTCCTCCCGCAGCGCGCCGGCGATCTGCTCGCGCAGGCTGTTGCGGTGGATGACGGGGCGGGGGGAGTCGCCTGCGCCGTTGCCAGGCATGGGCGCGACCTCCTCGGGCGGGCCAACCGTGCCGGGCCTCGACGGACCGGCGGGAACACGACGAGTGCTCATCTTCTCAAACCCGCCCGGGCCACGTACGAACCAACCCTCCGAAAACGCCGGGAGCCGGGCTCCGCGCAGCGCCGGACCGGGGCCGGCGCTGCGCCGGACCGGGCTGGGCTCAGCGCTGGACCGGCGCCGGGATCCCCAGCAGGCGGTCCCGCAGCACCGGGAACTCCTGGCGCGCCTTGGCCACCTCGGCAGGGTCGAACTCGACCGTCAGTACCTGCTCCTCCGTCCCCGCCTCGGCCAGCACCCGCCCCCACGGATCCACCACGATGCTGTGCCCGGCCTGCTCCACCCCGGCGTGCGTACCCGCCGTGTTGCAGGCCAGCACGAAGGCCTGCTCCTCCACCGCTCGCGCCCGGGCCAGCAGCGTCCAGTGCTCGCGCCGCCGGGCCGGCCAGGCCGCCGGGACCACCAGCAGCTGCGCGCCGGCGTCCAGCAGCGCCCGGAACAGCTCCGGGAAGCGCAGGTCGTAGCAGGTGGCCAGGCCCAGCGTGGCGAAGTCGGTGGGCGCGGTGACGATCTCCTGACCGGCGCCCATCACCACCGCCTCGCCGCTGTCGAAGCCGAAGCGGTGGATCTTGCGGTAGGTGTGCACCAGCTCGCCGTCCGGGGCGAAGAGCATCGAGGTGTTGTAGATCGGCCCGTCCGGATCGCGTTCGACGATCGAACCGGCGTGCAGCCAGACCCCGGCGGCCCGGGCGGCGGCCGCCATCGCGTCGGAGGTGGGCCCGTCCAGGCTCTCCGCGCCGTCCGACCAGAGGTCGTACGCGAAACCACCGAGCGGCCACAACTCCGGCAGGACCACCAGGTCGGCGCCCTGCTGCGCCCGTACCAGCGCCGCGGCCCTGGCCCGCCGCTCGGCGGGCGGCTCCGTGTCGGAGACCGCGAGTTGGATCAATGAAGCGCGCACAGTACCACCGTCCACGGCAAGAGACCTACGATCGTCACCCGAAAGCGCTGCCCAGCTGTCTCCCGGCAGCGTAACGTGCGGTTAGCGTGTGCGCCCGGAAGCCGGACCATCCCGACCGGCGGTGACGGCGGGGCACAGACGGCAAGGAAGCTGACGGAGGGCCGGAGATTCCCGTGACGGACAACCAGACGGTGCAGGCTTACACCGAGGCGTGGACCCAGAGCATCGAGTCCATATCGGAGCTGGTCGCCCCCCTTCCCGAGGGATCCTGGAACCGGGCCACCGAGTGCCCCGGCTGGTCCGTCCGGGACGTCGTCTCGCACGTCATCGCGGTCGAGTCCGAGCTGCTCGGCGACCCGCGCCCGATCCACTCGCTGCCGCGTGACCTCCGTCACGTGACCACCGAGTTCTCCCGCTACGTCGAACTGCCCGTCGACAAGCGCCGCTGCCACACCGCGCTGGAGATGACCGGCGAGCTGGAGTACACGATCATCCGCCGCTCCCGGGCGCTGCGGAACGCCAAGCAGACGCCCGACGAGCCGGTGCGCTGGCCGGCCGGACCGCTCGCCAGGGAGGTCCCGTACCACGAGCTGCTGCGGATGCGGGCCTTCGACGTCTGGGTGCACGAGCAGGACCTGCGCCGGGCCCTGGACGCCCCCGGCAACCTGGACGCCCCGGCCGCCCTGATCGCCCGGGACCTGCTGCTGGAGCTGCTGCCCAAGGCCGTCGCCAACAAGGCCGGCGTCCCGGCCGGGACGGCCCTGGTGCTGGACGTCACCGGCCCGGTGGAGTTCCTGCGCACCGTCCGGGTGGACGCCACCGGCCACTGCACCGTGGACGAGTCGATCAGTCTGGCCCCCGACGTCCAGCTCGCCATGGACTGGGAGACGTACCTGCGGCTCGCCTGCGGCCGCGGTCGGCCCGGGCCGGTCTCCGTCGAGGGTGACAAGGAGCTGGCCGAGCGGGTGCTGGCGAACTTCTCGGTCACCATCTGACGCCCGCGCCGCGAGAGGCCCGGGGCCGCGGTTCGGCCCCGGGCCGGTCAACCCCGGGCCGGTCAGCCCTGGGCCAGGTCAGCCCTGGGCCGGTTCGGCCCCGGCCGGTTCAGCCGTGGGCCGCGACCTTCCGGCGCAGCCGCAGGATCATCGCCGTGCCCACCGCCAACGGGACGTACTGCCAGCAGAACGCCCAGCGGAAGGCGGTGGCCGAGTACGCCCCGGCGCCGTCCGGGGAGAGCGCGTCCAGCAGCACGCCGATGCCGAACAGCGTGATCATCGTGCCGATGAAGCCGCCCATGTTGACGATCCCGGAGGCGGTGCCGAGCCGCTCCGAGGGGTTGCGTGAGCGCGCGTAGTCCAGGCCGACCAGCGAGGCCGGGCCGTTGCTGCCCATCACCAGGATGATTCCGACCAGCAGCCAGGTCGGCGGGTGACCGCCGGGCCAGGCCAGCACCAGCGCCCAGCCGAGCGCGGTGGCGGTGATGGTGGTGAGCACGATCGGCATCCGGGTGCGCGCCGAGGCGGAGAGCAGCCGCCCGAAGACGAAGCCGCAGGTCATGTTGGAGAGCACCAGCAGGGTCAGCAGCCCGCCGGCTCCGGCCCGGGACATGCCCTGTGCCTCGACCAGGTAGGGCAGGCCCCAGAGCAGGCCGAAGGCGTTGCCGGGGAACTGGGTGGTGAAGTGCACCCACAGGCCCAGCCGGGTGCCCGGCTCCCGCCAGCAGTCCAGCACCTGCCGACGCAGGCCCGGCCGGGTCCGCTGGTCCACCGGACGGTCCACCGATCGGTCCAGGGGCTGTACGGGGGCGGCCGGAGCCTCCTGGAGGAAGAGCGCGACCAGCGCGAACACCGCCACACCGAGCAGCGCGATCGCAGCGAAGGTGGGCGTCCAGCCCTCGCTGTGCAGCGCCTGGGCCAGCACCACGGTGGTGACCAGGTTGCCGCCCATCCCGGCCAGACCGGTCAGCTGGGCCACGAACGGGTTCCGGGCCGGCGGGAACCAGCGGGCGGCGATCCGCAGCACGCTGATGAAGGTCATCGCGTCGCCGCAGCCGAGCACCGCCCGGGAGGCCAGCGCAGGGGCGAAGGAGGAGCTGAACGCGAAGGCCAGCTGGCCGGTGCTCAGCAGCAGCACGCCGAGCAGCAGCACCCGGCGCGGCCCGAACCGGTCGACCAGCAGGCCGACCGGGATCTGCATGGCCGCGTATACCAGGACCTGGAGGATCGAGAAGGTGGAGAGCGCCGAGGCGCCGATGCCGAAGCGGTCGGCGGCGTCCAGCCCTGCCACGCCGAGGCTGGTGCGGTGGATGACGGCCAGGACGTAGACGCTGACGCCCACGGACCAGGCCAGCCAGGCCGCACGGCCACCGGGCGGCGCGGGCGCGGAGACAGCCACGGAGACGGGGACGGGCGCGGGGAGGGGAGCGGAGGCGGACAGGGGCGCTGCTGAAGGGGCGGGCTCCACGGTCATAGTGCGACCCAGATTAGTCATCCCATGATGGGAGGCCCAGGGCGGGGTTCGGTCGTCCGGGCGCGAACCCGCGCCCCCTCGGACCCGTGGATCCGCCGGTGCGCCACCCCGGCCTCAGCCGGTCGGCGGCCTCAACCGGGCAGCATCCTCAGCCGGTCAGCGGCCTCAACCGGGCAGCATCCTCAGCCGGTCAGCGTCCAGGACACCGACCGGGTCATGAAGCGGTCCCGGAAGGCCTCGTCCCGCACCCAGTCGGTGGTGTCCCGGACGGTGGCCGTCACGGTGGCCGTCCGGCCCGGGGCCAGGTCCAGCCGCGCGGTGTCCAGCCAGGAGCCGTCGGCGGACTGCGACGCCACCGGGACGCCGTCCACCTTCCACTCCACCTTCAGCTGCCGCGGTCCGGTCAGCGGCAGCGGCCGGACGTCGAGCCGGGGCCGCCCGGTCACCTCGCCGGGCGGCGGCAGCGGGGCGTCGGTCGGGCGGATCTTGCGGTACAGCTCCTCGATGATCGCCTCGCGCGAGGGCAGGTTGTAGGTGCTGCCCAGGGTGCGCATGACCGAGTCCGGGGTCGGCCGGTAGAGGCCGTTGCCGCTGCGGTACGCCCCGACGGTCCCGGCGCCGTCCGGGGACACGGCGCCCAGCCAGCGCCACCACTTGGTCTGCTTCTTGCGCATGTCGTCGGCGTTGAGGGTGGAGAGGTTCGGGTAGTCGGCATCGTCGGGGGCGCTGTCGTACTCGTCGCCGAGGTCCCCCACGGTGTGCCCGATCTCGTGCTGGATGATCCGTCCGGCATCCTGGCTGCCGCCCGCCAGGGTGGTCACCCCGGTGCCGCCGGCGCCGCCGTACTCCGTGGAGTTGGCCAGCGCGATCAGGTACTGCGGCCCGGCGCCGTCCCCCGCGTACCGGGCGGTGGCGGCCTCGTCGGCGCAGAGCAGCCGGGCGGTGCCCTCGCACCAGAAGTGCATGCCGAGCGGGGTGGCCGGGTTGCGGCCTCGGCTCTCGGTCTCGGCTATCCCGGAGACCGGGGAGACCACCTCGACCCGCCTTATGTTGAAGAAGCCCTGGTAGGTGCGGAAGGGCTCGATGTCCATCAGTGCGTGCCAGGCCTTGTCGGCCTGTTGCCGGAACACGTCCTGCTCGCCCGCCGTGTAGCCGTCGCCGAGCAGGACCAGGGTGATCCGGTTGGCCGGGTCCCCGGTGCGGCGTATGTCGACGGTCGGGGCGGCCGCGGGTATCCGCTGGTCGGCGCGGAGGGCGGTGTGCGGTGGCACCGCCCGGTCGGCCGGGACTCCCGGCCCGATCACGCCGAACGGCGAGGGGCCGGCCAGCTCCAGGGCGGCGGGGAGCAGGGCGGTGGACACCAGCACGAGCGCGGCCAGACTCCGGACGAGACGGCCAGGGTTGCCAGGCGGCATACGGGTGCGTCCTCGGGGCTCCGGTCACCCGGCGTCGCCCGGGTGGTGGAGCGGAGACGTACCCGGACCGGCGTGTCGCCCCCACCGGAGGACGCAAATGTCACCGACCTGGCCGAACGATCCGCATCCTCCCAGTCATACGGGTCATACCAACCACATCCCCGCTCAGGCCTTCCGGAAGCCCAGCACCAGATGGGTGCCCAGCCCGAACAGCAGCCCCCAGAAGGCCGAGCCGATCCCGAACAGGCTCATCCCCGAGGCGCTCGCCAGGAAGGTCACCACCGCCGCGTCCCGCCCGCGCTCCTCCGCGACCGCCGCCGCGAGGCTGCCCTGCAGCGAGGCCAGCAGCGCGACCCCGGCGATCACCGCGATCAGCTCCTTCGGCAGCCCGGTGAACAGGCTGACCAGCACCCCGCCGAAGCTGCCCACCAGCACGTACAGCACGCCCGAGGACATCCCGGCGACGTACCGGCGGCGCGGGTCCGGATGGGCCTCCGGGCCCGAGCAGATCGCCGCCGTGATCGCCGCCAGGTTCACCCCGGGCGAGCCGAACGGCGCCATCAGCATCGACACCGCGCCGGTCGAGCCGATCAGCAGCCGGTCGTCCGCCCGGTAGCCGGAGGCCCGCATCACCCCGAGGCCGGGCGCGTTCTGCGAGGCCAGCGCGACGATCGTGAGCGGCAGCGCCAGCCCCACCAGGGCCGACCAGGAGAACGCCGGCACCGTCAGCACCGGCACGGTCGGCCCGCCCGAGCCCAGGTGCAGCGGCAGTCCGACGGTGAGCGCCGCCAGCACCCCGCCGACCAGCAGCGCGACCGGTACGGCGTACCGCGGCGCGAACCGCTTGGCCAGCAGGAAGGCCGCGAAGCCGCCCACCACCAGCACCGGCGCGCTGTGCACGGCGCCGAAGATCCCGGCACCGAAGGAGAACAGGATGCCCGCGAGCATCGCGTTCACGATCCCCACCGGCACCGCCGCGATCAGCCGGCCGAACCAGCCGGTCACCCCGAACAGCGTGACCACCACCGCGCTCACCAGGAACGCCCCGACCGCCTCCCGGTACGGGTAGTCGCCCAGGCTGGTCACCAGCAGCGCGGCCCCCGGGGTGGACCAGGCGGTGATCACCGGCGTCCGGGTCCACCAGCTCAGCGCGAAGCCGCTCACCCCGCTGCCGATCGCCACCGCCCAGATCCAGGACGCGGTGTGCGCCGGATCCAGCCGTCCGGCGGCCGCCGCCGCGAGCACCACCACCAGCGGTCCCGAGAAGGACACCGCGACGCACACCAGCCCGGCCAGCAGCGCCGGCCCCGACACGTCCCGCCGCAGCGACCGACGTTCCCCGCTCCCGACCGGCGCCGTTTCCGGTCTGATCGTCAGTTCATCCGTCATCCCGGAAGTATCCCGAAGCGGCCTTCCGAAGACTCCCGAAAAAAAGTTTTGAATCCACCTGCAACCCCCGGCGGGGATGCGCGTCTATACGGATGAAGGCACGGAGAGCAAGACCGGCAGAGCCGGGGGGCGCTTCCGCTCGGTAAGAGCGGGGCCGGTCGTCTTCACCAACACACCGTCAGTCACATGACCCTGGGGAGTCACGTCATGCGCACGTCCGTTATCACCCGTTTTGCGAAGAACGACCGCGCCTTCTCCGGCCGCCGCCGCATCGCCGTCCTCGCCGCCACCACCGTCCTCGCCGGCGGCATCCAGTTCCTCGCCACCGACACCGCCTGGGCCTGCGGCGACAGCGACGGCGACACCACCGCCGTGACGGCCCCGGCCGCCCCGGCACAGCACGACGGCGCCTACACCGTCGGCTTCCACATGACCCCGGACGGCCAGACCATCACCGCGGGCGGCCCCAAGGTCGAGGTCGGCGTCGGCGTCACCAACTTCACCGGCGCCCCGTACCAGAACGTCTCCGCGATGCTCTCGCTGTTCAACCCGAAGGGCGGCACCAACCTCCAGGACTTCACGGTCGAGGTCGCCACCGCCGGCGGTTGGAAGCCCGTCGCCCTCCGCCACGGCTGCGACCCGACGCTCTTCACCGTCACCTCCCCCGCCACCACCACCCCGCGCCTGGAGAACGGCCGGGCAGCCGACTTCATGTTCCGCGTGGGCCTCTCCGCGAAGGCGCCGAAGGACGTGGCCGAGATCCAGGTCGGCCTGGTCGCCAAGGCTCCCGGCTTCCCGGACGTGGTCGGGGACACGCACACCTACCACGTGGCCCGGACCGCCGCCCCCGCCCAGCCGACCGCCCCGGCCACGCCCAAGCCCGCGCACACCGAGACCGCCAAGCCCGCCCCGGCCAAGCCCGCCCCGGCCGAGCCCGCTGCGGACAAGACCCCCGCCAAGGCCCCGGCCGCGCCCGTCGCCACCCCCTCCGCCGCGCCGGCCGCCACCGCCCCCACCGGCACCCCGGAGCTGGCCCAGACCGGCGCATCCTCCACCAACACCTTCCTCGCCCTCTCCTCCGCCGCCCTGCTCGCCCTCGGGGCCGGCGTCCTGATCGCCGTCCGTCGACTCCGTCCCCAGCGCTGACGTCGGACGGGCGCAAACGAAGGGGCCCTCCCCCGCACGATGGTGCGGAGGAGGGCCCCTTTCGGCGTGCTGTGCGCGATCAGCCCCAGGTGATCAGGCGCTTGGGACGCTCCAGCAGGGCAGCCGTGTCGGCCAGCACCTTGGAGCCCAACTCCCCGTCCACCAGGCGGTGGTCGAAGGAGAGCGCCAGCGTGGTCACCTGACGCGGGACCACCTTGCCCTTGTGCACCCACGGCAGTTCCCGGACCGCGCCGAAGGCGAGGATGGCGGCCTCGCCCGGGTTGAGGATCGGGGTGCCGGTGTCGACGCCGAAGACGCCGACGTTGGTGATGGTGATCGTCCCGCCCTGCATGTCGGCCGGCGAGGTCTTGCCCTGGCGGGCGGTCTCGACCAGCTCGCCGAGCGAAACGGCCAGCCCCGACAGGGTCTTGGACCCGGCGTCCTTGATGTTCGGGACGATCAGGCCGCGCGGGGTGGCCGCGGCGATGCCGAGGTTCACCTGGCCCCGGATGACGATCTCCTGGGCCGCCTCGTCCCACTGCGCGTTGATCTCGGGGTGCCGCTTGACCGCGGTGAGCAGCGCCCTGGCGACCAGCAGCAGCGGGCTGACCCGGACGTCCCGGCCCAGCTCGCCGCTCTCCTTGAGCCGGCGGACGAACTTCATCGTGCGGGTCACGTCGACCTGGACGAACTCGGTGACGTGCGGGGCGGTGAAGGCCGAGGCCACCATCGCCTGCGCGGTCGCCTTGCGGACGCCCTTGATCGGCACCCGGACATCGCCCGTGGCGGACCCGGCCACGGGCACCGGCGCCGCGACCGGCTCGGTCACGGCGGCCACGGCGGCCTCCGCCACCGGGGCGGCCGGAGCGGCCTTGGCCGTGGCGTGCGTGTGCACGTCCTCGCGGGTGATCACGCCGTCCCGGCCGGTCGGGGTCACGTCGCGCAGGTCGACGCCCAGGTCCTTGGCCAGCTTGCGGACCGGCGGCTTCGCCAACGGCCGGTCCCCGGTGGGCGCTTCGGCCACCGGCGCCGGAGCAGGCGGAGCGACCGGAGCAGCCGGTGCCGCCGGTGCCGCCGGTGCCGGGGCCGGCGTGGTCGCGGTGACCGTGGTGGTGGTCGTCCGCCGGGCCCGACGCTGGGCGACGCCGGTGCGCGGGCCGTACCCGACCAGCACCTCGCGGCGCTCCGGCTCGGCCTCCTCGGCGGGAGCCGGCGCGGCAGGCGCCGCCGCGGCGGGGGCGGGGGCGGGGGCGGCCGGAGCCGCGGCCCCCGCCTCCCCGGCGACCGCGACGGAAATGATCACGGTGCCGACGTCGACCGTCGTGCCCTCGGGGAAGTGCAGTGCCTCGACCACCCCGTTGAACGGGATGGGCAGCTCCACGGCCGCCTTGGCGGTCTCCACCTCGCAGACGACCTGCCCGTCGGTGACGGTGTCACCGGGCTTGACGTACCAGCTGAGGATCTCGGCCTCGGTGAGGCCCTCGCCCACGTCGGGCATCTTGAACTCGCGGAGCGAGCGAACTTCGGTGGTCATCTTCGCCCCCTGGATCAGTACGCGAGTGCGCGGTCGACGGCGTCGAGCACGCGGTCCAGGTCGGGGAGGAAGGCCTCCTCGACCCGGGACGGCGGGTACGGCGCGTGGTAGCCGCCGACCCGCAGGACCGGCGCCTCCAGGTGGTAGAAGCACTTCTCGGTGAGCCGGGCGGCCAGCTCGGCGCCCATGCCCAGGAAGACCGGTGCCTCGTGGACCACGACGGCGCGGCCGGTGCGCTTGACCGACTCCTCCAGGGTGGTGAAGTCCACCGGGGAGAGCGAGCGCAGGTCGACGACCTCCAGCCGGCGGCCGTCCTCCTCGGCGGCCGCGGCGGCCTCCAGGCAGACCTTGACCATCGGGCCGTACGCGATCAGCGTCGCGTCGGTGCCGGGCCGGACGATCCGGGCGTCGTGCAGGCCCAGGTCGGCGGCGTCGCCGACCTCGCCCTTGTCCCAGTAACGGCGCTTGGGCTCCAGGAAGATGACCGGGTCGTCCGACTCGATCGCCTGCCGCAGCATCCAGTGCGCGTCGTGCGCGCTGGACGGGCTGACCACGCGCAGACCGGCGGTGTGCGCGAAGTACGCCTCGTGCGACTCGCTGTGGTGCTCGACCGCGCCGATGCCGCCCGCGTACGGGATGCGGATGGTGACCGGCATCTTCACGTGTCCGAGCGCGCGGGCGTGCATCTTCGCCAGCTGGGAGACGATCTGGTCGAAGGCCGGGTAGACGAAACCGTCGAACTGGATCTCCACCACCGGGCGGTAGCCGCGCAGTGCCAGGCCGATCGCGGTGCCGACGATGCCGGACTCGGCGAGCGGGGAGTCGATCACCCGGCCCTCGCCGAAGTCCTTCTGCAGGCCGTCGGTGATCCGGAAGACGCCACCGAGCTTGCCGATGTCCTCGCCCATGAGGAGGGTCTTCGGGTCGTTCTCCAGCGACTTGCGCAGCGCCCCGTTCAGCGCCTTCGCGATGCTCAGCTGACCGGCCATCAGAGGTTCTCCCCCGCCTCGAAGGAGGCCGCGTACTCGACGTACTCGGCCCGTTCCTCATCGACCAGTGTGTGCGGCTCGCTGTACACGTGGTCGAAGATCAGGGTCGGGTCCGGGTCCGGCATGCTGCGCACGCCCTCGCGCACCCGCAGCCCCAGCTTCTCGCTCTCGGCGTCGACGGAGGCGAAGAACTCCTCGTCGGCCAGGCCCTCCTTGTCCAGGTGGGCGCGGAGCCGGGAGATCGGGTCCTTGGCCTTCCAGGCCTCGGTCTCCTCAGAGTGCCGGTAACGGGTGGGGTCGTCGGAGGTGGTGTGGGCGCCCATCCGGTAGGTGAACGCCTCGATCAGCACCGGGCCGTTGCCGCTGCGGGCGTGGTCGAGCGCCCAGCGGGTGACCGCGAGGCAGGCCAGCACGTCGTTGCCGTCGACCCGCACGCCGGGGAAGCCGAAGCCGGAGGCGCGACGGTACAGCGGGATCTTGGTCTGGGTGGTGGTGGGCTCGGAGATCGCCCACTGGTTGTTCTGGCAGAAGAACACCACCGGCGCGTTGTAGACCGAGGCGAAGGTGAAGGCCTCGTTGACGTCGCCCTGGCTGGAGGCACCGTCGCCGAAGTACGCGATCACCGCGTCGTCGGTGCCGTCCTTGCTGATGCCCATCGCGTAACCGGTGGCGTGCAGGGCCTGCGCGCCGATCACGATGGTGTACAGGTGGAAGTTCTTCTCGTTCGGGTCCCAGCCGCCGTGGTTCACGCCGCGGAACATGCCGAGCAGGTTCAGCGGGTCGACGTCCCGGCACCAGGCCACGCCGTGCTCGCGGTAGGTGGGGAAGGCGTAGTCGCCGGTGCGCATGGCGCGGCCGGAGCCGACCTGGGCGGCCTCCTGGCCGAGCAGCGAGGCCCACAGGCCCAGCTCGCCCTGGCGCTGCAGCGCGGTGGCCTCGGCGTCGAACCGGCGCACCAGCACCAGGTCGCGGTAGAGGGAGCGCAGCTCCTCCGGAGTGGTGGTGAGGGGGTAGTCCGGGTGCTCGACCCGCTCGCCTTCCGGCGTGAGCAACTGGACGAGCTCCGGCTGGGCGTCCGTACCCGTGGCGCGGAGGGTGTCAGGAACAGCGGGGGCCGCCTTCTTGCGAGCCCTCGCCGTGCTTTTGACGGTCACGTTCACTCCTCGGTCTGTCCGGCCGCCCGGGGTCGCCGGTGACCGGTCCGGTCACCGCCTCGCGGGGCGCGCGTGGGTGTGCGCACCTACTGCGGGGCAGGTGGTGATCCTGTTCCGACGGCGTCCCTCACGAGAACGTTACCCAGCGTCCGCCCTTGGCGCGCTTGCGCTAGGACGTCCTACTTGTTCAGGGCCTACAACCCCGAGGGTGCCGCGCTCGGACCGCCGTCGGAAGGGTGGGGGTGACGGGCGACGTGACGCAGCTCTCAATTCGAGCGCCTTCAGGACACCAGCGCACGTTATCCGGGCAGACGCCCGTACGTAAGGGGGTTCTCGGTATCGGTTTCGGTGACTCTGGCCGGATCACGTCGTCACGGCGTTGCGAGTGATAGGTCTTTCGTATGGCGATATGGGAGGCTTTGGACGTGACTGACAACGGACAAATCAGGGTATTCCTGCTCGATGACCACGAGATCGTCCGGCGGGGTGTGCACGATCTGCTCTCGGTCGAGGACGACATCGAGGTGGTCGGCGAGGCCGGCACGGCCGCCGAGGCGCTCACCCGGATCCCCGCGGTCCACCCCGACGTCGCGGTGCTCGACGTCCGGCTGCCGGACGGCAACGGGGTCGAGGTCTGCCGCGAGATCCGGTCCCGGCTGCCGGACATCAAGTGCCTGATGCTGACCTCGTTCTCGGACGACGAGGCGCTGTTCGACTCGATCATGGCGGGCGCCTCCGGCTACGTCCTGAAGGCGATCCGCGGCACCGACCTGATCACCGCCGTCCGGGACGTCGCGGCCGGCCGCTCGCTGCTCGACCCGGTCGCCACCAGCCGGGTGCTCGCCCGACTGCGCGACGGCGGCGAGAAGGAGGACGAACGGCTGGCCCAACTCACCAAGCAGGAGCGGCGGATCCTCGATCTGATCGGCGAGGGGATGACCAATCGTCAGATCGGCAACGAGTTGCACCTGGCCGAGAAAACGGTGAAGAACTACGTCTCCAGTCTGCTCGCCAAGATGGGCATGGAGCGACGCACCCAAGCGGCGGCCTTCGTGGCGCGGCACCAGGCCGACCACCAGCACTGACGTGGAAGTTTCACAGGTCTGACGGTTTGTCAAGGGCCCCCGCCAGGGGGCCATAACCTCTGGCTGTGACTTTCAGCCAGACCCTCGCCTGCGCCCCGGCCCGCCCCGACCTCTCCGCACCGCCGATGGGGACCCTCAGCCCGCCCGTCCCGCACACCGCGCTCGCCGAGGTCCTGACCCGCTACCGGGTGGGGCGCCTGCTGACCGCCGAACCGGTCGCCGAAGGCCTGCTGAACCGGGGGTACCGGGTCATCACCGAGGCCGGTCCGTACTTCCTGAAGTGCTACGTCGACACCGCCACCGCCAGCCGTCCCAAGATCTTCGCCCACCACCGCGCGATGGCCGCGCTGAACACCCTCGGACTGCCCGTCGCACCCCCGCTGGCCTGCGCCGGACGCTCGGGCACGATGGCCGGCTGGGGCGGCCGGCTGTTCGCGCTGTTCCCGTGGACCGACGGCCGACACCGGCACGGTACCGAGCTCGACCTTCCGCAGTGCGAGGCGCTCGGCGCGCTGCTCGGCCGGCTGCACGGCGCGCTCGACGATGTCTGCGCCCCCTTCGACCCGCCCGCCGGCTACCGCAGCGCCGACCCCGCCGACAGCGCCGAACTCGCCCGTGACCTGCGGCGCCGCGCCCGCGAGCACCGCCCGTACGGGGAACTGGACGCGCTCGTCCAGCAACGGCTCACGGAACGGCTGGAACTGCTCGCCGAACACGCCCACCGCCGCCCCGCCCCGCAGGCCGCCCCGCCCACCGGCTGGACCCACGGCGACTTCCACGGCCTCAACCTGCTGTACGACGACGACCCGGCGGGCGGCCGGGTGGCCGCCGTCCTGGACTGGGACAAGCTCGGCCCGCAGCCGCGCGCCGAGGAGGCCGTCCGGGCCGCCACCCTGCTGTTCAACGACCGGGCATCGGGCGTCCTCGACCTGGTCCGGGTCCGCCGCTACTCCCAGGCCTACCGGGCCTCCGGCGCCGCCACCTCCGAGCACCTGGCCGCCGCCGCCCACCGGGTGTGGTGGGAGCGGCTGAACGACTTCTGGATGCTGCAGTGGCGCTACCAGCGGGCCGACCACCGGGCCGACCCGCTCTACCCCGCCTCGGCGGGCCAGCTGGCGTGGTGGTGCCAGGAGTACGAGCAGGTCCTGGACGCCTTCGCCAACTGACCGGCTCAGCCGAGGGTCGGCGGCGAGATCGGCCCCTTCGTGGAGCTCGGCGGGGCCGGGTTGGTGGGCGTGCCGCCCCCGCCGCCCGGGGTCGACGTGGACCCCCCGGTCGACCCGCCGGTCGGAGTCGCCGACGAGCTGCCCGTCGCGGAGTGGGTGGGGGTCGGCGTCGGCGTCGGAGTCGGCGTGTGCTTGCCCGAACTCGCCGACGGCGACATGTTGTTGCCGCTGTTCCCGGTGTTGTTCCCGCTGTTGTTGCCGGGCTCGGTCGGCTGCTGCGGCTTCCTGCTGCCGGAGACCGACGCCGGCGGGCTCGGCAGACCGCTCTGGGTCGGCGTGGTCGGCTCGGTCGTGCTGACCACCGGCTCGGGCGTCGGAGGCAGGACGTGGTCCTTGGTGCCGCCGTTGTCGGCGCCGCTGAGCGCGAACGCGATTCCGGCACCGGCCGCGACCAGCACCGCGATGGCGCCGGCCACCCAGGCCCACGGCCCGCGCCGCCGACCGTGCCCGTCGTCGCCGTCGCCCTCGCCGCCACCGCCGTACAGGCCGCCGCCCCCCGAGTAGGAGGTCGCGGGGGTGGAGCCGCCCGCCCCCTGGTAGGGCAGCACGGAGGTCTGGTCGCCCGGGCGGACCACGCCGAAGGCCGCCGTGGCCGCCGCCTGGTCCGGCCGGAGCACCTGGGTCGCGCCGGTGTCGCCGGGGGCCCCGCCCGCGCCGACCCAGCCGGCCCCGGCCGCGCCGTGCATCTCGCGCAGCGCGTGCTGCAGGTGGGCACGGAACTCGTCGGCGTCCTGGAAGCGGTCGTCCGGGTTCTTGGCGAGCGAGCGCAGCACCAGCGGGTCGAGGCCGACCGGCACCCGGCCGTTGGCCTGCGAGGGCGGCATCGGCAGGTCCTGGACGTGCTGGTAGACCACCGAGAGCGGGGTGTCGCCGGTGAACGGCGGGCGCAGCGTGAGCAGTTCGAACAGCATGCAGCCGGCCGCGTACAGGTCGGAGCGGTGGTCGACCGGCTTGCCCAGCGCCTGCTCGGGCGAGAGGTACTGCGGGGTGCCCATGACCATGCCGGTCTGGGTCATCGTGGTGGCCCCGCCGGTCAGCGCCCGGGCGATGCCGAAGTCCATCACCTTGACCGCGCCGGCGGTCGTGATGATCACGTTGGCGGGCTTGATGTCGCGGTGGACGATGCCGTGCCGGTGGCTGTAGGCGAGCGCCTCCAGCACCCCGGCGATGATGATCAGCGCCTGGTCGACCGGCGGCGCCTCCTCGTCCGCCAGCAGCTCGCGGACGGTCCGGCCCTCGACCAGCTCCATCACGATGTACGGCGTGGACTCGTCCCCGACGTACTCCTCGCCGGTGTCGTAGACCGAGACGATCGAGTGGTGGTTGAGCGCCGCGACCGCGTGCGCCTCGCGGGTGAACCGCAGCCGGGCGACGTCGTCCTGGGCCAGCTCGCCGCGCAGCAGCTTGACGGCGACGGTGCGGCCCAGCCGCACGTCCTCGGCGGCGAACACCTCGGCCATGCCGCCGCGGCCCAGCCGGTGGGTCAGCCGGTAGCGGCCGTCACCGACGGTGCCCAGCGGTGCGGCGGTGCCGCGACCGGGGGTGTGCGGGCCGCCGGAGCCGAAGACGGGCGGCAGCGCCGAGGTCGCGGCATCGCTGCCGGGCTCGGGAATCCTCGGCGTCCCGCCGGTCCGGCCGGCCGCTCGGGCACCCGCGTCGTCATCCGGCTGCTGCGTCTGTGCCATCGCTCCTCGCCCCGGGCGTTCGCTCGGATCGCGGTGCCCTGTCGCCTACGTATCCCCGAACGCTACCGCTTCCGGCGCGCAGCCGTGGCACCCGTGAACCGGTCGGAATCCGTCAGAGCCGGCCATTCCGGTCGGCCGGCAGGTCGACCACCAGGACGTTCGCCGGACGCTCGGCGTGGCCGAACTTGCCATTCGTCTTCTTGTCGGCGTTGTTGACCACGATCGCGATGATGATGCCGGCCAGCACGAGCACGCCGACGATGATCCCGACCACGACCACGGCCGTCGAGCAGCCACCGCCGCCGGACGCCTTCGGCTGCTGGTACGGCGGCATCGGCTGCGGCGGCGGGGTGTGCGCCTGCTGGGCGAAGGGGTGCGGGGTGTGCGGGGCCTGCGGACGCGGCGTCTGGTAGGCCGGCGGCGGCGTCTGGTACTGCGGCTGCTGCCCCTGCTGGAGGTACTGCGGGTGCGGGGTGTGCGGGGCCTGCGGACGCGGCGTCTGGTAGGCCGGCGGCGGCGTCTGGTACTGCGGCTGCTGCCCCTGCTGCGGGTACTGCGGCGGCGGCGTGTGCGGAGCCTGCGGGGCGGCGTGCACCGAACGCGGGCCCTCGTTGATCACCAGCGGGGTGCTGGCCTGCAGCTTGTGCCCGCTGCCGCCGCCCTTCGCGGCCTCGATCAGCCGCTCCGCCTCGTCCCGCATCGCCGCCGCGCTCTGGAACCGGTGCGCCGGGTCCTTGCGCAGCGCCTGGGCGACGAAGGCGTCCACCTCGGGGGTGACCGAGCGGTTGAGGGCGGAGGGCGCCGGCGGCTCCTCCTGGACGTGCTTGTAGGCGATCGAGAACGCCGAGTCGCCGTCGAAGACCAGCTGGCCGGTGAGCATCTCGAAGAGCATCACGCCGACCGAGTACAGGTCGGAGCGGGCGTCCACCGGCTTGCCGAGCGCCTGCTCGGGCGAGAGGTACTGCGGGGTGCCGACCACCATGCCGGTCTGCGTCATCGACGTGACGCCGGACTCCAGCGCCCGGGCGATGCCGAAGTCCATGACCTTGACATTGCCCTTGCGGTCGAACATGACGTTGCCGGGCTTGATGTCGCGGTGCACCAGGCCCATGTCGTGCGAGGCCTCCAGCGCGTTCAGCACGCCGACGGTGACCTTCAGGGCCGCCTCGGTCGGCATCGCGCCGTACTGGCCGATCGCCTCGTTGATCGCCTCGCGCAGGCCCTGGCCGTCGATCAGCTGCATGACGATGTACGGCGTGCTGGAGCCGTCCGGGGCGATGTCCTCGCCGCTGTCGTACACCGTGACGATGTTCGGGTGCTCCAGCCGGGCCACTGCCTGGGCCTCGCGGCGGAACCGCTCCTTGAACGAGTCGTCCCGGCCCAGTTCGCTGTGCATGCTCTTCAGCGCGACCTGCCGGTCCAGCACGCTGTCGTAGGCGAGGTGCACGGACGCCATGCCGCCTTCGCCCAGCAGCCGCTGCAGCACATAACGGCCGTTGCCCAGGGAGAAGCCCTCGACCGCCGCGTTGCCGTGCTCGCTCATGGTCCTCTGCTCCCCCTCGGCGCGGCCGTGCTGCCGCAACCCGTGACGTTCGGTCTCGTCCGTGCTGGTGGGCCCGGCCCGCTGGCCTGGCGGACCCCTGTCGCGGCGGCCCGACCGGCCTGCGACAGGGGTCAGGGTATCGGCTCGCGCCGACGGTGATCGGCCCAGGGCCGCTCCTGGGCCCGGGCCGTCGGCGCCGGATCCCGGCGACGCGGCCCGGGACGGGTCGTCGTGGTACGTCCGGTCCGGCGGCCGCCGGACCTGCCGCCGGGTACCGGACTACAGGTACGGGCCGGAGCGGATGCCGCGGCCCTGGCCCGGCTCGTCCTCGTCCTGGTCCCCGCCGTGCAGACCCGGCGGCAGCGCCCGCCGCATCTGCTCCAGCTGGGCCCGGGCCGCCATCTGCTGGGCGAACAGCGCGGTCTGGATGCCGTGGAACAGGCCCTCCAGCCAGCCGACCAGCTGGGCCTGGGCGATCCGCAGCTCGGCCTCGGTCGGGATGGTGTCCTCGGTGAACGGCAGCGACAGCCGCTCCAGCTCGGCGACCAGCTCCGGGGCCAGGCCGAGTTCGAGCTCCTTGATCGAGCTCGCGTGGATGTCCTTCAGCCGGACCCGGCTCGCCTCGTCGAGGGGCGCCGCCCGGACCTCCTCCAACAGCTGCTTGATCATGCTGCCGATGCGCATGACCTTGGCGGGCTGCTCGACCATCTCGGTCACCGGGAGCTCGCGCGGCATGTCGATGTCGTCGTCCCCCTCCCCCGCCGGGCCGGCGAAGCCCTGGCCCACGGGCATCCCGTCCGGTCCGACGATCAGCACCTTCTGGCCGTCCTGCGACTGCCCGCCGGCGGCCTGGTAGGGCTCCTGCGACGAGCGCTCGTTCATCGGATTCGTCATGAACAACATTCTCTCTCACTGGGGTTGGTCGGGCGGAAGCCCCCGTTCGTCCCGCCGTCCTGCGCCACCCCTGACGACGGTACGCCCCCACGCGCCGCGCGGGAATCCGTACGGGTACTCAGATCCCGCGCCCCGCGGGCCGGCCGCCCACCACCGCCCCCACCCCACGGAACCCGCACCGAACCTCCACCCCCACCGGAGGCCGCCGCCCCGGCTCAGCCCTTCCGCAGCCGCACGCCGATCAGCCCCAGGCCGCAGCCGATCAGCCCGAGGCCGACGCCGAGCGGGAGCTGGGTCGTGGAGGCGTCCTGCCAGCGGGCGGGGAGGACGATCGGGAGGCCGGCGGCCGCGACGGGCCGGCCGGAGGCGGCCGTGACGGCGTCCGGTGCGACGGCGTCGCCGGGGGCCGCCGACTCCGGGGCGCCCGGGTCGGCCTGGTCGGCCACCGGCTGGTCGGCCTTGACGCCCTGGTCCGGGGCCTGCTCGGGAGCCTGGTCGACGGCCTGGCCAGGGGCCTGGTCGGTCGCCTGGTCCGGGGCCTGGTCCGGGGCCTGTTCCACGGTGGCGTCGGGCCGTTCCGGCAGGGACGCCGGGCGGTGCCGGTGGGCTCGGGGGCCGTCGCCGTCCTGGTGCGGGCGGGGTGCCGGGTGCTGCGGCGGCGCGGCCGCCGGCCTGGGCGCGGTCGAGGACTCCGGCGCCGTCGCCGCCGCGCTCGGCGCCCCTGCCGCGAGGTCCGGGGTCGGAGCAGGGGCGGAGGAACGAGGCGGGAGAGGAAGTGAAGGAGAAGGCGAAGGGAAAGGCGTCACCCCCGTCGAGGGCGAGGGCATCGCCACCGCCGCCGACGCGGCGGCCAGGGGGAGCGTGAGCCCCAGCACGGCCGCCGCGAACAGCCGCTGGGCGCGGCCCGGGCCGGAGCGGCGACGGGTACGACGGTGGTGCGGCGCTACGGGCAGCGGCCCGAGGTGTGCGTGCGGTGATGCGGCCACGGTCGGAGTCCTTCCGACGGCCGGCCGCGCCCGGGGGCGGGGTCGGCGGCGGGACAGCTCCGGACCAGCCTCGCACGATCCGATAATTCAGGCATTTCGGACATTCGAAGAGCCGCCCGCCCATCACCCAGGCCACCGCATCACCCCGGCCGCTCCTCAGGCCGGCCGCCCCTCAGGCCCGCAGCACGACCTTCCCGACCTGCTCCCCGGCCTCCAGCACCCGGTGCCCCTCGCCCGCGTCGGTCAGCGGCAGCACCCGGTCCACCACCGGCTTCACCACCCCGGACTCGACCAACGGCCACACGTGCTCCCGCACCGCCGCCACGATCGCCGCCTTCTCCGCCAGCGGCCGCCCGCGCAGGTTGGTGGCGATCACCGCCGCCCGCTTGCGCAGCAGCGCGTTGAGGTCGAGCTCGCCCTTCACCCCGCCCTGCAGCCCGATGATCACCAGTCGCCCGTTGACCGCCAGCGCGTCCACGTTCCGCTGCAGGTACTTGGCGCCCATGATGTCCAGGATCACGTCCGCCCCGGCTCCGTCGGTGGCCTCCCGGAGCGCCTCGACGAAGTCCTGCTCGCGGTAGTCGATCGCGATGTCCGCACCCAGTTCGGTGCACCGGGCCAGCTTCTCGGCGCTGCCCGCGGTGACCGCGACCCGCGCGCCGATCGCCTTGGCCAGCTGGATCGCCATGGTCCCGATGCCGCTCGCGCCGCCGTGCAGCAGCACGGTCTCGCCGGGCCGCAGGTGCGCGGTGAGGAAGACGTTGGACCACACCGTGCAGGCGACCTCCGGCAGCGCCGCGGCCTGCTCGGGGCTCAGCCCCTTGGGCACCGGCAGCAGCTGCCCGGTCGGCACCGCGACCCGCTCCGCGTAGCCGCCGCCGACCAGCAGCGCGCACACCTCGTCGCCGACCGCCCAGGCGGACACCCCCGGCCCGAGCGCGACGATCCGCCCGGCGCACTCCAGCCCCGGGTAGGGCGAGGCGCCGGGCGGCGGGTTGTAGAAGCCCTGCCGCTGGAGCAGGTCGGCACGGTTGACGGCGGTGGCCGCCACCTCGACCAGGACCTCGCCCTCGCCGGGCACCGGGTCGGGCACCTCGGCCCACACCAGTGCCTCGGGGCCGCCGGGTACGGGAATCGTCATCGCATGCATGTCCCGAACCTACTGCGCGTCAGGGCGCTCCGCGGGGCAGGGCCCGCGTCAGCCGGTCGACTTGATGACGATCACCCGGTCGGTGAGCTGCGGCACGGCGGCCTCCGGCTCGGTGTAGTTGATCACCCGCCGGCCGCGGACCACCGCGACCACCAGGTCCTCGCACCGGCGCGGGCTGTGCCCGGCCTCGGCCCGGGTGACCGGGCGCTCCACCACGTCCAGCCCGTTGCCGTACGTCAGCAGGTCCTCCATCACCGCCCCGGCGTGCGGACTGGGCATCGACGGCCCGAGCAGCCGTCCGGCCGAACTGGAGCTGGTGACCACGACGTCGGCGCCGCTCTGTCGCAGCAGCGGGGCGTTCTCGTCCTCCCGCACGGCGGCGACCACGGTGGCGTTGCGGTTCAGCTGGCGTGCCGTCAGCGTGATCAGCACGGCGGTGTCGTCCCGCTCCGGTGCGACCACCACCCGGGCCGCCGTGGGCAGGGCGGCGCGCACCAGCGTGTCGGTGCGGGTGGCGTCGCCGACCACCCCGACCGGGCCGTGCTGCGCGGCGTGGTCGATCACCTTGCGCTGCGGGTCGACGACGACGATCTCCTCCTTCTTCACCCCCTGCCCGAGCAGGGTGTCGACGGCGCTGCGGCCCTTCGTCCCGTACCCGATGACGACGGTGTGCTCGCGCACGGTGGACCTCCAGCGGTTCAACCGCCATTGCAGGCGGGTCCGTTCGGTGAGCACCTCCAGCGTGGTGCCGACCAGGATGATCAGGAACAGCACGCGCAGCGGGGTGACCACGAAGATGTTGGTGAGCCGGGCGCCGTCGCTGAACGGGGTGATGTCGCCGTACCCGGTGGTGGAGAGCGTCACGGTCGCGTAGTACGCCGCGTCGAGGAAGCTGAGCCCGCCGCCGGCGTTGTCGTTGTAGCCGTCCCGGTCGACGTAGACGATCAGCGTGGTGGCGACCAGGACGGCGAGCGCCAGCAGCAGCCGGAAGCCGACCTGCCGTACGGCGGGCTCGGACCGGCGGGCGGGCAGCACGATCCCGGCGTCCGCCCACGGCTCGGTGCCCGGCGCCCGGGTGCCCCGCAGGCGGCTCATGCGCCGGCCCGGCTTTCCCCGCTCACGGCACCTCCAGCAGCTCGACCGTCCCCCCGGCCGCCACTCCGCCGGGCGGGACCACGGCCAGCGCCTCGGCCCGGGCGAGCCCGCGCAGCATCGCGGGCCCGTCGAAGGCGAGCGGGACGACGCCTTCGGCCGTGCGCCGGACGGGCTGCAGCCGGGTGTCCGCCGGGTGCCCGGGCAGTGCGGCCGCGGCGGGCGCGAGGGCGGGGGCACCGGCGGCCCGTCCGCTGCGGGCGTGCAGCAGGGGCAGGGTGAGCGTGACCATGCCGGCGACGGCGGCCAGCGGGTTGCCCGGCAGGCCGACGAGGTGGCGCCCGCCGGGGAGTTCGGCCAGCAGCATGGGGTGCCCCGGCCGGACCGCGACGCCGTCCACCAGCAGCCGGGCGCCGGCCTCGTCGAGCGCCCGGTGCAGGAAGTCGACCGGCCCGGCGGCCGTCCCGCCGGTGGTGACCACGATGTCGGCGGTGGAGTGCCGCAGCGCGTCCCGGAGCAGTCCGAAGTCGTCGCGCACGTACCGCACGTCGGCGACCTCGGCGCCGGCGGCCCGCAGCCAGGGCAGCAGCAGCGGCCCGAGCGCGTCCCGGACCAGGCCCGGGCCGGGGATCCCGGATGCGAGCAACTCGTCACCCAGGACGAGCAGTTGGACGACCGGACGGCGGCGGACGACCAGTCGGTCGTGGCCGCAGGCGGCGGCCAGGCCCAGCACGGCCGGCCCGACCAGGGTGCCCTCCGGCAGCAGTTCCTCGCCCCGGCGGCACTCCTGGCCGCGGGGCCGGACGTCCTGGCCGGTGGTCAACTGTCGGGGGCCGCAGTCGCGCAGCAGCGTGCCGTCCGTCCGCCCGTGCTCGCGGCGCAGGACGGCGGTGGCCCCGGACGGCAGTTGGGCGCCGGTGGCGATCTCCACGGCGGTGCCGTCGGCCAGCGGCGCCGGCTCGGCCGGTCCGGCCAGCACCCGGCCGGCGACCCGCCACGGGCCGGGCCCGGCGACCGCCCAGCCGTCCATCGCGGAGGTGTCGAAGGCGGGCAGGTCGGTCAGCGCACCGAGCGGCTCGGCGAGGGTGTGGCCGAGCGCCTCGGCCAGCGGCAGCCCGATCCCGGGCAGCGGGCGCAGCCCGGCCCGGCGCGCGGTCTCGCGGGCCCGGGGCCAGCCGGACACGGCGGGGCCGGTGGACGGGGCGGTCACGGTCGTCTGCCCGACGGCGCTCACCGCTCGCCCGGCCGGTCGGCGGCGCCCCACCCCTCGGCGAGGGCCTCGGTCCGTCGGGCGGCCTCGGCGACGGCCTCCGACCCGCCGCCCCGCTGGGCGGCGGCGTAGCCGATCAGGAAGGCGGTCAGCGGCGCGGCCGGCCGGGCCACCCCGTGCGCGACCACCCGGGCCATGTCGAGCAGACCTCGGACGTCCACGTCCAGGTCGATGCCCAGGTCGGCCTTGACCTCGGCGATCCAGTCATCCAGCGTGCGCTCCATGCGCCCATGCTGCCTGATCGGCGGTTTCCCGGAGGTGTTCGCCCCGTGTGCGGGGCGCGTCATTTCGCTCACAGCCCGGTGACCGGCGTCGTGCGGCTCAGTTCCGGTCGCGTTCCCGGGCCTGCTCCAGGTCCTCCCAGGTGTCGCAGTCGTACGCGACGTTGTCGGTGTCGGCGACCCGCAGGTGCGCCAGCCCGCCGACCAGGCGGCGCAGCGGCCGGCCCGCCGGGTCGCCGAGGGCGGCCAGCGCGGCGCGCAGCGGGGCGGTGCGGTACGCGGCGGCGAGCGGCTGGTCGCGGCCTCCCGCGTCGACCAGCACGGCGGCGTCCACGGTCGGCCCGGCCCCGTCCAGGGCGGCGGCCAGCCGGTGCACGGTCCGCCGGTCCAGGAACGGCAGGTCGGCGGCGAGCAGCAGCACGGTGTCCGCGGTGACCAGGTCGAGCCCGGCCGCGACGGCGGCGACCGGCCCGCCGCCGGGCGGCTGCTCCCTGGTCCAGCGGACGCCGGTGCGCGCGGTCGGCCGGACCGGGCCGACCACGACGGTGGTGCGGGCGTCCGCGCAGGCGGCGAGCACCCGGTCGAGCAGGGTGGTCTCGCCCACCGTCAGGCCGGGCTTGTCGGCCCCGCCGAGGCGCCGGGCGGCCCCGCCCGCCGGAACGATCACGTCGTACGGCGTCATGCGGCCAGTATCCGCCCGGCCGCGGCGGACCCTAGTCGGCCGGGTCGTCCTCGACGATCTCGGCGTCGATGATCTCCGACTCGACGATCTCCGCGTCGACGATCTCCGCGCCGATGGTTCCGTTCTCCTCCGCCGACCGGGCGGTGTTGGCCGCCGCGCCCAGTTCCAGGATGGCCGGCAGCGTCAGCTCCCCGTACCGCCGGTTCATCGCGGTGACCAGCGCCTCCGGGTCGTGCGGGTGCTCGGCCAGCAGCCGGTCGAAGTCCTGCAGGTACTCGCCGGTGAAGGCGAGCACCCGGGCCGTGTCGTCGCCCTGGTCGGGGGCCCGGTGCCCGGCGATCACCCGGTCCGCGCCGAGGTCGGCGATCCGGCCGAGGTTGTGCCCCCAGGTGGTGCGCTGGGCCGGGGTGGTGTCGGCGGTCCAGACGTGGGTGCCGTTGTAGACGAAGTCCCCGGCGATCACGGTCCGGATGCTCGGCACGTGGACGACCGTGGAGTTCCCGCAGTCGCCCTGGCCGAGCAGCAGGACGGGGATCACCTGGCGGTCCAGCATGAGCGGCTGCGGCAGCAGCGGGGCGGGGATCAGCGGGTGGTCCGGGATGTCGTCGCCGTACACCGGCTTCCACTGCGCAACCTTGGCGGCGGCGGTGCGCCGGATGCCCTCGACCACCGCCGGCGCGGCCAGCAGCCGCGCGTCGGGGAAGAGCTTCAGCACCTCCTCGGCGCCGAAGTAGTGGTCGGGGTGCTGGTGGGTGACCACGATGGCGAGGAGCCGGCGGCCCTTGCCGGCGATCCACTCGGCCAGTTCGCGTCCGGCGCTGCGGGTGAGCTGGGCGTCCACCAGGATCGCGGCCTGCTCGCCGAGGATCAGCGCGGAGGTGGCGAAGAAGGCCGACTCGGGGCCGGTGAAGACGGCGACCTCCAGCGGCCGGGCGGGCCGCTCGGCCTCCGGGAACGCGGCGGGTGAGGTGTCCGCGGGCTCCGCGCCGGCGCTCTCCTCGGGCGGGGACGACGTCACGGGCTGCTCCCTCTGCACGGCGGTCGGATTTCCTGCGCCCTCAGCATGGGAGTACCGGTGCCCGATTCCACGGAAGGCGCGCCCGGCTGGGCGCGCCATCCGGCTCACGTCACGCCGTGGCTCAGGCGGCGAGCTCCTTGGCCCGGCGGGCGGCCTGCTCCAGGGCCCGGGCCTTGGACTCGGCGGCGTTCGGGATGAACTCGGCCAGCGCCGGGACGACCGGGGCCATGGTGAACTCCGGGACGATGAAGTCGACCTCCAGGCCGAGCGCGGTCAGCACCTTCTCCAGGTAGGTGGTGACGAACTCGAACGGCTCGCGCGGGGCGCCGGGCGCGTACGAGCCGCCGCGGGAGGCGACCACGGTGACCGGGGTGCCCTTGGCGGAAGGCGCCTCGCCGGCGGTGCGGCCGACCAGGATCACCTGGTCCAGCCAGGCCTTGAGGGTCGACGGGATCGTGAAGTTGTACATCGGGCTGCCGATCAGCACGGCGTCGGCCCGCTCCAGCTCGCCCATCAGCTCCTCGCGCAGCGCGAAGGCGGCGGCCTGTTCGGCGCTGTGGGTCTCGGCCGGGGCGAATCCGGCACTGATGCCGTGCACGTCCAGGTGCGGGATCGGGTCGGCGGCGAGGTCGTGGTAGATCACCGTGCCCTCGGGGTGCTGGGCCTGCCAGGCGGCCCGGAAGGCGGCGGTGACCTCGCGGGAGACGGAGCCGTCGGCGACCGCGGAGGAGTCGATGTGCAGAAGCGTGGGCATGGCCGACCTCCAGAGAATTAGTAGCTGCTGTTTTCGCTGCAGCTGCAAGTAAGGTAGCAGCTTACTTTTCTGCAGTCACTAGTGACGGTCGAGTACGCTGGATCCATGGCCCAGCACGAGGTAGTCACCGACGGAGCCCCGACCGCCACCGACGCGTGCGACGTCGCGGCCCACGGCGCCTGCCAGAACATCGACCTGGCCCTCGGCCGGGTGTTCACCCTGCTCGGCAAGCGCTGGACCGGCATGCTGCTGGGCGTGCTCAACAACAGCGGCCCGGCCTACTTCTCCGAACTGCGCCGCGCCGTCCCGGGCATCAGCGAGCGGATGCTCTCCGACCGGCTGACCGAGCTGGCCGAGGCCGGGCTGCTGGTCCGCGAGGTCGACGCCGGCCCGCCGCTGCGAGTCAGCTACCGGCTCACCGAGAGCGGCGTCGCGCTCAAGCCCGCCCTCCACGAACTGGCCGTCTGGGCCGACCGCCACCTGCCCGAGAGCGCCCTCAAGAGCGGCGGCTGCTGACCCTCGGGGCCGTCCGCCCCCGGACGTCCCGCCCCCGAAGATTCCGTCCCCGGACATGCGGAAGGGCCCGCCTGCTGTCACCAGCAGACGGGCCCTTCACCCGAGCGAATCGGTCAGTCGTTCAGCGCTTCTTCGCACCGCGCAGCCGGGCCAGCCGGTCGGCGAGACCCCAGGAGGTCACCCGCCACAGCGCCTCGACCACGATGCTGCGGCTCATCTTGGACGCGCCCAGCTCGCGCTCGACGAAGGTGATCGGCACCTCGGCGACCTTGAACCCGGCCTTCACCGTGCGCCAGGCCAGGTCGACCTGGAAGCAGTACCCGGCCGAGGCGACCTCGTCCATGCCCAGGCCCAGCAGGGTCTCCTTGCGGAACGCCCGGTAGCCGCCGGTGACGTCCTTGATCGGCACGCCCAGCATCAGCCGGGAGTACGTCGAGCCGCCGCGCGAGAGCAGCAGCCGCGACTTCGGCCAGTTCACCACCCGGCCGCCCGGCACCCAGCGCGAGCCCAGCACCAGGTCGGCGCCGCGCAGCGCGCCCAGCAGCCGGTCCAGCTCCTCGGGCTGGTGCGAGCCGTCCGCGTCCATCTCGACCAGGACGTCGTAACCGTTGTCGATGCCCCAGCGGAAGCCCGCGAGGTAGGCGGCGCCCAGGCCCTCCTTGCCCTTGCGGTGCATGACGTGCACGTGGGGGTCCTCGACGGCCAGCTTGTCGGCGAGCTCACCGGTGCCGTCGGGGCTGTTGTCGTCGGCGACCAGGACGTGCGCCTCGGGCACCGCGGCACGGACCCGGCCGACGATCCGCTCGACGTTCTCCGCCTCGTTGTAGGTCGGGATGATCACCAGGACCCTGCCGAGATCAGCAAAACTCTGCTGGTTCACGGTCACGTACAAACCTCTCGGCCGATGGCGGGGAATCTCAGAACACCGTCGCCCGCACTCTGGAACGCGGCTCCACCGGCAGCCCTCCGGCGGGGTGACCACGGTGGAGAACTGCGCGCAGGGCGGAGACTACTGCGTCCTGGCATCCTACTACCGCGCCCGGGAACCACCGGTCCGACCACGGCACTCCCACCTGACGCCCACCGTTTCCCCGTGGGTGACACCGTTCGGCTAGGGTCGATGCCCTTGCCCGTGCCCGGACCGCCCGCACCGCCGGGCCCGCCCCCGGCGATCCGGCACACCCGCCAGACAGCGAAGGAGTAGGACCGCGCGCATGGACAGGCTCGTCAACACCGTCCGCCCGTACGCCTGGGGGTCGCTCACGGCCCTGCCCGAGCTGCTCGGGCAGCAGCCGACCGGGGAACCGCAGGCCGAGCTGTGGATGGGCGCCCACCCCGGCGACCCGTCCCGCGCCGACCGCGGGGACGGCCCGCGCCGGCTGGACGAACTGATCGCGGCCGACCCCGAGGGCGAGCTGGGCGCCGCGAGCGTGGCCCGGTTCGGCCCGACCCTGCCGTTCCTCTTCAAGGTCCTCGCCGCGGGCACCCCGCTGTCCATCCAGGCCCACCCCACGCTCGACCAGGCCCGCGCCGGCTTCGCCGCCGAGAACGCCCTCGGCATCCCGCTGGACGCCCCCGAGCGCAGCTACCGCGACGCCAACCACAAGCCCGAAATGGTCTGCGCGCTGGGCGAGTTCGAGGGCCTGTGCGGCTTCCGCCGGCCCGCCGAGGCGGCCGAGCTGATGGCCCGGCTCGGGGTGCCCGGACTGGACCCGCTGATCGACCTGCTGTGCGTCGAGGACGAGTCCGAGGCGCTGCGCGGCACGCTGGCCGCCATCCTCACCATGGACGACGAGACCGCCCGGAAGACCGTCCGGGAGACCGCCGAGGTGCTGGCGGAGTGCGACGCCCGCGATCCGGACTGGTACTACGCGCCGTACGCCCGGATCGCCGAGGACTTCCCGGACGACCGCGGCCTGATCGCCGGCATGCTGCTCAACCACTTCCGGCTGCGGGCCGGCGAGGCGCTCTACCTGGGCGCCGGGGTGCCGCACGCCTACCTGTCCGGCGTCTGCGTCGAACTGCAGGCCAACTCCGACAACGTGCTGCGGGCCGGCCTCACGCCGAAGCACATCGACGTGCCGGAGCTGCTGAAGGTCGTGGTCTTCGAGGCCGGCGACCCCGAGGTGCCGGCCCCCGTCCCGGTCGAGGCCACCCCGGGCGAGGAGCTCTACCCCGTCCCGATCGACGAGTTCCGGCTGTCCCGCTTCGCGCTGGACGGCGTCGAGCGCGCGATCGACGGCCGCACCCCGCAGATCCTGCTCTGCACCGAGGGCAGCGCCCGCCTCACCGCCACCGACGGCACCGTCCTGGACCTCGCCCGCGGCCAGTCCGCCTTCGTCCCCGCCACCGGCACCGCGACCCGCCTCTCCGGCACCGGCACCACGCTCTTCCGCGCTACCGTCACCGTCTGAGTAACCGTCTGAACCACCCTCCGGCCGCCCCGGCCGCCCCGGCCGGGGTGGTCGTGGCGGCCGCCGTCCGTCTCGCGAAGGTGTCGGAGCCTTCGGGGACGTCCGAGCCGGGGCTTCGTCAGGGTCCGCCCGGTGGGTCGGGTGTGCGTTGCGGGGGTGCCTCCCAGGTGGCGGTGGTGTCGCGGGCGACGTCGTGCAGGAGGTCGACGAGCTTGTCCGCGAGGGGGGTGAGGCCGGCGTCGGACTTGGTCACGGCGTAGATCTGGCGGTAGGGCCTGGGCCGGGCCAGTTCGCGGTGGGTGGTGCCGGGGGCGTGGGTCAGGGCCAGGCGGGAGACCAGGGCCACGGCGATACCGGTGCCGACGAGGGCCTGGGCGACATCGTAGGACTCCGTCTCGAACCGCACGGTGGGAGCGAAGCCGGCCTCGCGGGCGGCGTCGTGGAACTGTTCGCGGGCGGCGTGGCCGGCCAGGATGGACACCCACGACTCGTCGCGCAGCTGCTCCAGGCGGAGTCTGGTGTCCGCGGGCTGTCCGGTGGCCAGTGGGTGGTCGTCGGGCAGGACCACCACCATCGGGTCCAGCAGGAGCGGGTGGGCTCGTACCTGCGGGGGCGGTGCGAGTGGCTTGCCCCAGGACGCGACGAGGGCCACGTCCAGGTGCCCCGCGCTGATCTCGTCCGCTCCGCGTCCGGAGACCACGTCCACGACGGACACGTCGGCGTCCGGATGGCGGTGCCGCAGAGCCGTCAGGGCCGGCGGGAGGAGGTGCAGGGCAGCCGCCTGGAACGTGCCGATCCGCAGGCGCAGCGAGAGGTGGCCGAGCAGTGCGGCCAGTTCCGTCTCGGCCTTGTCCGAGGCCTCCTCCACAGTGCGGCCGTGGGAGGCGAGCAGCGCGCCGGCCGGGGTGAGCGTTGCTCCGCGAGGACCACGGACGACCAGCGGCACCTGCCAGTCGCGCTCGGCCCTGGCCACCTGCTGGGTGATCGCCGCGGGTGTGAGCCGGAGCGCGTGGGCCGCTGCCGTCAGGGAGCCGTGGCGCTCGATCAATGCGAGAAGCCGCAGCTGTCCCGGGTCCACCACCATTCACCGATCTTAACGCTGCACCAATCGCTCTCAACTTCTCTTAGGACTGCCTGGGAGGAAGCCTGGTGTGCACCCGTGGACCGCAATCCCGGAAGGGCTCGTTGCCCATGCCCACGCACGTGCCCGTTCTCATCGCCACCACGCTGCTGCTGGCGATGCTGCCCGGCGCCAGCCAGGCCCTGATGATCCGCCAGGTCCTGGAAGGCGGCCGACACACGCTCCGAGGCACGCTCGCGGGCGACGCCACCGGCTTCCTGCTGTGGTCCACGGCCGCTGCGGCCGGGCTGTCCGCCGTTCTGGTGAAGCACTCCCCCGGAGCCGCGCCGAAGCAGAGCTCGAACCCGGGTCAGTCCCGGGTCATGTCGACGAAGCGCGAGTAGTGGCCCTGGAAGGCCACCGTGATGGTCGCGGTCGGACCGTTACGGTGCTTGGCGACGATCAGGTCGGCCTCGCCGGCGCGCGGGGACTCCTTCTCGTAGGCGTCCTCGCGGTGCAGCAGGATGACCATGTCGGCGTCCTGCTCGATCGAGCCCGACTCACGCAGGTCCGAGACCATCGGCCGCTTGTCGGTGCGCTGCTCGGGGCCACGGTTCAGCTGGGAGAGCGCGATGACGGGGACTTCCAGCTCCTTGGCCAGCAGCTTGAGGTTTCGGGACATGTCCGAGACCTCCTGCTGGCGGTTCTCGGCCCGGCGGGAGCCGCCGGACTGCATCAGCTGGAGGTAGTCGATGACGACCAGCTTGATGTCGTTGCGCTGCTTGAGCCGGCGGCACTTGGCGCGGATCTCCATCATCGACAGGTTCGGCGAGTCGTCGATGAACAGCGGCGCCTCGCTGACGTCGGGCATCCGGCGGGCGACCCTCGTCCAGTCGTCGTCCGTCATGTTCCCGGAGCGCATGTGGTGCAGCGCCACCCGGGCCTCGGCGGAGAGCAGACGCATGGCGATCTCGTTGCGCCCCATTTCGAGCGAGAAGATCACGCTCGGCAGCTTGTTCTGGATCGAGCAGGCCCGGGCGAAGTCCAGCGCGAGGGTGGACTTACCCATGGCGGGGCGGGCCGCGATGACGATCATCTGGCCGGGGTGCAGGCCGTTGGTGAGCGCGTCGAAGTCGGCGAAGCCGGTCGGCACGCCGGACATCTGGCCCTGCCGGGAGCCGATCGCCTCGATCTCGTCGAGGGCGCCCTCCATGATGTCGGCGAGCGGCGCGTAGTCCTCGTTGGTGCGCTGTTCGGTGACGGCGTAGATCTCCGCCTGGGCGGCGTTGACGATCTCGTCGACGTCGCCCTCGGCCGCGTAGCCCATGCCGGCGATCCGGGTGCCCGCCTCGACCAGGCGGCGCAGCACGGCCCGCTCGTGGACGATCTGGGCGTAGTACTCGGCGTTGGCCGCGGTCGGGACGGAGTTGACCAGGGTGTGCAGGTACGAGGCACCGCCGACCCGCTGCAGCTCGCCGCGCTTGGTCAGCTCGCCGGCCACGGTGATCGGGTCGGCCGGCTCGCCCCGGGCGTAGAGGTCGAGGATCGCGCCGTGGACCATCTCGTGCGCGGGCCGGTAGTAGTCGGCGGGCTTGAGCACCTCGACCACGTCGGCGATGGCGTCCTTGGAGAGCAGCATGCCGCCGAGGACGGACTGCTCGGCGGCGAGGTCCTGCGGGGGGACGCGCTCGAAGCCGTCCACGCCGCCTTCGCCGTCGCCCTCGCCACGGCGCTGCCAGCCGCCCTCCCGCTGGCCGCCCTCGCGCGAGGAGCCGTTCCGGCCGCCCTTGCCGCCCTGGGAGCCGCCCTTCTGGAAGCCGTCGCGGCCGCCGCCCTTGCCACCCTGGCCGCCGCGGCTGTGGGAGACCGGGAGCCGGTCGCCGGGGCCGTCCGGGAAGGGCGCGTCATCGAAGGCGGTGGCCGGGAAGGGGTCCTCTGCGGTCTGCCAGTCCTCCTCCGGCGGCGGGGCGTCGTGGTCGTCGTACTGGGGGCCGGTCACGCGTGTTCCCCGATCAGCGAGTGGTGCGAGTTTGGAGCGGGCTTGCCGGTGGCTGGGTGGATCGGATCCGCTCCTCTTTGTACGCCACGGCCCCGACAAATCGGACGCCGGGGCGGTGGGAGTGTCGGGCGGAGAGCCCACGCTAAGGCGCCGGACGGCCTTGCGCCAAGGCGGTTATCCACAGGGGGTGTGGATGAGCGGCCCCGACCTGTGGAGAACTGCCGCAAAGCTGTGGACACCCCTGTGGACGTCCCTGTGGATAACCAGACGATCGATCCACCGTCAACTTGCTGACCTGGGATTACCCCTTCCGAGGCCTGTGCATGAGAAATTCTTCACACACCTCCGAACGGCTGTGGGCACGGAGCGTGCGAACAGCGTCGCTCAGGACTTCGAGTAATGGTCACGACCCGCTGTCATCAATTACCTGTGGATGAGTAGCCTGGAGCCCATGACCGCCTCGCCGCCCAACGACACATCGTCGGCCCCCGACCGGCGCCGGCACGACCGGGAGATCCTCGCCCTGGCCGTCCCGGCCTTCGGCGCACTGGTCGCCGAGCCGCTCTTCCTGATGGCCGACTCGGCGATCGTCGGCCACCTCGGCACCCCCCAGCTGGCCGGGGTCGGCGTCGCCTCCGCCGCGCTCACCACCGCGACCGGCGTGTTCGTCTTCCTCGCCTACGCCACCACCGCGGCAGTCGCCCGCCGGATCGGGGCCGGGGACCGCCGGGGCGCCGTGCAGCAGGGCATCGACGGCATCTGGCTCGCCCTCGGCCTGGCCCTCCCGGTGGTCCTGCTGACCGTGCTGGCGGCTCCCTGGGTGGCCGACGTCCTGGGTGCCTCGCCGACCGCCGCGCCCTACGCAGTGACGTATCTGCGGATCAGCTCCCTGGGCATCCCGGCGATGCTCATGGTGCTGGCCGCCACCGGCGTGCTGCGCGGACTCCAGGACACCCGGACGCCCCTGCTGGTGGCCGTCGCGGGCTTCACCGCCAACATCGGCCTGAACGTCGGTCTGGTGTACGGCGCCGGCCTCGGGGTGGCCGGTTCGGCCTGGGGCACCGTGCTCGCGCAGACCGCGATGGCCGCCGTCTACCTGGTCGTGGTGGTCCGCGGCGCCCGCCGGGAGCGGGCCTCACTGCAGCCGGACGCGACGGGCATCCGGGCCTGCGCCAAGGCCGGCGGCCCGCTGCTGGTCCGGACGATCAGCCTGCGCGCGGTGCTGATGATCGCGACTGCGGTGGCCGCCCGGCTGGGCGACGACCAGGTGGCCGCGCACCAGATCACCATGACGCTGTTCAGCTTCCTGGCGTTCGCGCTGGACGCCATCGCGATCGCCGGCCAGGCCATCATCGGCCGCTACCTGGGCGCCTCGGACGTCCCGGGTGCCAGGGCCGCCACCCGGCGGATGGTCGAGTGGGGCGTCGGTTCCGGGGTGCTGCTCGGCCTGCTGGTGGTCGCCGCCCGCCCGCTGTACGTCCCGCTGTTCACGCCCGATCCGGCCGTCCGGGCGCAGCTGGACACCGCCCTGCTGCTGCTGGCGCTGAGCCAGCCGGTCGCCGGCCTGGTCTTCGTGCTGGACGGGGTGCTGATGGGAGCCGGGGACGGCCCGTACCTGGCCTGGGCGGCGCTCGCGACCCTGGCGGTGTTCGCCCCGGCGGCCTTCGCCGTCCCGGCCAACGGCGCCGGGCTGGCCGGGCTCTGGTGGGCGATGAACCTGTTCATGCTGGTCCGCGCCGCCTTCCTGGTCTGGCGCGCCCGTGGCGGCAAGTGGCTGGTCACCGGGGCCGTGCGCGGGTAGCCCGCGCGCCCGGGAACGACCGAGGGCCGGACTCCCGGAGGAGTCCGGCCCTCAGGCCACTGCGGGGGGAACTCAGGCAGCGACGACCGCGATGTCCAGGTTGGCCTGGACGTCGGAGTGCAGCTTGACCGAGATCTTGTGGGTGCCCACGGTCTTGATCGGCGAGGCGATCGCGACGGCGCGCTTGTCCACAGCCGGGCCGCCGGCGGCCTTGATGGCCTCGACGACGTCGGCCTGGGTCACCGAGCCGAACAGACGGCCGGCCTCACCCGAACGGACGGCCAGCTTGACCTGGACGCCCTCCAGCTTGCCCTTGACCTCGTTGGCGGCCTCGAGGGTCTGGATCGCGTGGATCTTGCGGGCGCGACGGATGGCGTCGACGTCCTTCTGGCCGCCCTTGGTCCAGCGGATGGCGAAGCCACGCGGGACCAGGTAGTTGCGGGCGTAGCCGTCCTTGACCTCGACGACCTCGCCGGCGGAGCCGAGACCCGGCACCTCGTGCGTGAGGATGATCTTCATTACTTGGTCACCCTCTCTTAGCGCGCGGTGCTGGTGTAGGGCAGCAGCGCCATCTCACGGCTGTTCTTCACGGCCGTGGCGACGTCACGCTGGTGCTGGGTGCAGTTGCCGGTGACCCGGCGGGCACGGATCTTTCCGCGGTCGGAGATGTACTTCCGCAGCAGGTTCGTGTCCTTGTAGTCAACGTAGTTGACCTTGTCCTTGCAGAAGACGCAAACCTTCTTCTTCGGCTTGCGAGCAGGCGGCTTCGCCATTGTGTGCTCCATTTGGGGTTCACGGCCCGGCCGGCGTCCGGGGACGCCTGCGGCCGGGCCGCACGAAATCTGTCAGCTCTTAGAACGGGGGCTCTTCCGAGAAGCCGCCGCCACCGCCGGACGGGGCGCCCCAGCTGCCGCCCTGGTTTCCACCGGACGGGGCGCTGGAGGCCCAGGGGTCCTCGGAGGGGCCGGACTGGCCACCGGAGTTACCACCCCAGTTGCCGCCCTGCTGGCCGCCACCGCCGCCCCAGTTGCCACCGCCCTGGCCGCCGCCCTGCTGGCCGCCGAAGCCGCCACCGGGGCCGCCAGGACCGCCGGAGCGGTTGGCCCGGGTGACCTTGGCGGTCGCCGAGCGCAGGCTCGGGCCGACCTCGTCGACCTCGACCTCGAAGACCGTCCGCTTCTCGCCTTCCTTGGTCTCGTAAGACCGCTGGCGCAGTCGGCCCTGCACGATGACGCGCATGCCGCGCTGCAGCGACTCGGCCACGTTCTCCGCCGGCTGCCGCCAGACGTTGCACGTGAGGAAGAGGCTCTCGCCGTCCTTCCACTCGTTCGTCTGACGGTCGAAGGTGCGGGGGGTGGACGCGATGCGGAACTTCGCGACCGCCGCACCCGACGGGGTGAAGCGCAGCTCGGGGTCGTCGACGAGATTGCCGACGAGGGTGATGACGGTCTCGCCTGCCATGGTGGTGATGACCTCTCGGGAAGATGTCCGTTCACCGCTGTTTCACGTGAAACAGCGGACGCGAGCTACCCGAGACCCGAAGGCCTCAGAGGTGGCTCAGTGGGTGTCCGGGCGCAGGACCTTGGTCCGCAGAACCGACTCGCTCAGGCCCATCTGGCGGTCGAGCTCCTTGACGACCTCAGGCGTGGCCTTGAGGTCGATGACCGAGTAGATGCCCTCGGACTGCTTGTTGATCTCGTAAGCCAGACGGCGACGACCCCAGGTGTCGACCTTCTCCACCTTGCCGCCGCCGTTGCGGACGACAGTGAGGAAGTTCTCGATCAGGGGGGCGACAGCGCGCTCCTCGACCGAGGGGTCGAGGATGACCATCAGCTCGTAGTGACGCATGAGTAACCCACCTCCTTTGGACTCAGCGGCCACGGTCTCTCCGTGGCAGGAGGGTTGTGCGTAGCGTCGGCACCGGCGCGGTGACGACTCCGGCCCACCGTAGCGGCCGGGTCCGACAATCGGCCCCCGTCCACCCCGGAGGGGTGTCGCCCGAAAGAGGGCGCAAGGGGGCACAACTACACCAGTGCAGACGGCACAGCCTACCCGCACCCGGACGGCCGAACAAAACGCATAGGGGTTGTGAGACCGACCCAACCGCCGCAATCTGGACGGAACGGGATTCCTGCCCGTTCGTCTCCACGCCAGGAGGTGGGACTCATGGCCCAGTCCGTCCACCGCATGCCCGCGCTCACGCTGAACACCGACGGCCACCCGCACCCCCGCGAGAACACCCTGGTGGCGCTCACCGCCGTCCTGGGCGTCATCGCCTTCACCACCTCGTTCTTCCACAACCTGCATCTGATGACCTCGTGGACCGGCCTGGCCGGCATCATCACGGGGCTCTGGGGGATGTTCGTCTCGGTCACCACCGCCGAGCGCTTCGTCCTGATGATCACGCTCGGCGCCTCCGCGGTCGGCTTCTACCTCGGCATCGCCCGGGGCGGCCTCTGGGGCTGAGCCGGCGCCTCCGGGGCCGGACCGCCCCGGCCCCTCCGGAACCCTCGGCGCCCCCGCCGCGTATCTGCAAGAGGACAGGTACCCGACGGGGGCGCCGTCGTGCCCGCCGCGACGGGGGCACCGAGGGCCCCGGACGGTAGGGTCAGCCCGAGAACCCGGGGCCCACCGCAGCCCGACCGACGAGGAGCACCGAGCAATGAGCCTGCGCCTGAGGACGATCACCCGCGAGGAGCACCTCGCCTTCATCAGGAGCCGCGCCTCGGCCAGCCACATGCAGGTGCCGTCGTGGGGCGACGTCAAGGCCGAGTGGCGGTCCGAGTCGATCGGCTGGTTCGACGACGCCGACCAGCTCGTCGGCGCCGGCCTGGTCCTCTACCGCCAGCTGCCGAAGCTCAAGCGCTACCTCGCCTACCTGCCCGAGGGCCCGGTCATCGACTGGTTCGACCGCGACCTCGACCGCTGGCTCTCCCCGATGCTGGCGCACCTGAAGTCGCAGGGCGCGTTCTCGGTGAAGATGGGCCCGCCGGTGGTCATCCGCCGCTGGAACGCCCCCACCATCAAGGAGGCCATCGCCGCCAAGCAGGCCAAGCGCCTGCGCGACGTCGAGGCCGACTGGTACGAGGCGCGCGCCTTCGAGGTGGCCGACCGGCTGCGCAAGGCCGGCTGGCTGCAGGGCGAGGACGGCGGCGCCGGCTTCGGCGACGTCCAGCCGCGCTACGTCTTCCAGGTGCCGCTGGCCAACCGCTCGCTGGACGACATCCACAAGAACTTCAACCAGCTCTGGCGCCGCAACATCAAGAAGGCCGAGAAGAGCGGCGTCGAGGTGTTCCAGGGCGGCTACGACGAGCTGCCGATCTTCCACCAGCTCTACCTGGTCACCGCCGAGCGCGACCGCTTCACCCCGCGCCCGCTGTCCTACTTCCAGCGGATGTGGAAGGCCCTCACCGCCGAGGACCCGAACCGCATGCGGCTCTACATCGCCTACCACGAGGGCGAGCCGCTGGCCGCCACCACGATGCTCGTGGTCGGTGAGCACGTCTGGTACTCCTACGGCGCCTCGGCCAACCACAAGCGCGAGGTCAAGCCGTCCAACGCCATCCAGTGGCGGATGATGCGCGACTCCTACGCCCTCGGCGGCGGTGTGTACGACCTGCGCGGCATCAGTGACACCCTGGACGAGAACGACCACCTGTTCGGCCTGATCCAGTTCAAGGTCGGCACCGGCGGCCAGGCTGCCGAGTACCTCGGCGAGTGGGACTTCCCGCTCAACAAGCTGCTGCACAAGGCCCTCGACCTCTACATGTCCCGCCGCTGAGGAGGCTGACCCGATGACGCTGTCGCTCTACCTCGACACCGAACGCTGGCGCACCCACCAGCGCTCCGTCCTCGCCGAGTTCCCCGGCCTGGTGCCGGTCGCCAAGGGGAACGGCTACGGCCTGGGCAACCACCGGCTGGCCGAGGAGGCGACGCTGCTGGGCACCGGTGTGCTCGCCGTCGGTACCGCGTACGAGGCGGCCGACGCCGCCGAGTGGTACGGCGGCGAGCTGCTGGTGCTCACCCCGTACCGGGTCGGCGAGGAGGTCCTCCCGATGCCGCACGCCCGGGTGATCCGCACGGTCGCGGGCGTGGACGCCCTGCGGACGCTGCACGGCACCCGGGTGGTGCTGGAGTGCATGACCACCATGCGCCGCCACGGTGTGAGCGCCGCCGACCTGAGCACCGTCGCCGCCGAGCTCGAGGGCGTCAGCTTCGAGGGCCTGGCGCTGCACCTGCCGATGGACCGGCCGGACGGCTCCAGCCCGGTCGAGGAGGTCGCGTACTGGGTGGACACCGCCCGTGCGGCCGGCATCCCGGTCCACACCGTGTTCGTCAGCCACCTCGGCGCGGCCGGCATGGAGCAGCTCGCCCAGCGCTACCCGGAGACCGTCTTCCGGGCCCGGATCGGCACCCGGCTCTGGCTGGGCGACCACGCCGCGTTGGAGGTCCGGGCCACCGTCCTGGACGTCACCCCGGTGAAGAAGGGCGACCGCTACGGCTACCGCCAGCACCCGGCGCCCGCCGACGGCCACATCCTGGTGGTCGCCGGCGGCACCGCGCACGGCATCGGCCTGGAGGCGCCCAAGTACGTGCAGAGCATGGCCTCGCGGGCCAAGGGCATCGCCCGGGCCGGTCTGGCGACGGTCAACAAGACCAAGTCGCCGTTCCACTGGGCCGGCAAGCAGCTCTGGTTCGCCGAGCCGCCGCACATGCAGGTCTCGCTGCTGTTCCTGGACGGCGAGACCGGGGCCCCCGCGATCGGCGAGGAGCTCGGTCTCCAGGTCCGTCACACCACCACGCACTTCGACCGCGTGGTGGACCGCTAGCAGCGGGACGGGTCACGGCTTCTCGGCCGGCTCCGACAGTTCCGGCTCACCGAGCCACTGCTCGGGGCCGGCCGGCGCGTACGCGGCGTAGGTCTCCTCCTCGCGCAGCCGCCGGGCGGTGCCCAGCACGAACACGTCCGGGGCGTGGTCGAGCACCCCGCCGGAGGGGTCGTCGCTGCCGTCCCAGCGGACCGGGTCGCGGTCCGGGTAGAGGACGTCGCGGACGACGAGGGCGACCAGGTAGAGCGTGCCGATCAGGTGCAGCGCGATCGCGAAGTGGTACCAGGCCTCGCCGATCCCGTGCTGCTTGGGCCCCGTGACGAAGCCCAGGTGGGACCAGATGCCCAGGGTGTAGAGCACCTCGCAGGCCTGCCAGACCAGGAAGTCCCGCCAGCGCGGCCGGGCCAGCGCCGCGAGCGGCAGCAGCCAGAGCGCGTACTGCGGCGAGTACACCTTGTTGACCAGCACGAACAGTGCGACGACCAGGAAGGCCAGCTGCGCGAAGCGCGGGCGGCGCGGCGCCGAGAGGCCGAGCCGCGCCAGGGCCAGGCAGCCCAGCACCATCAGCACACCGATGTAGAGGTCGAGGTCGGCCAGCCCGACGCCGCGGGTCTGCATCAGGATCAGCCAGAACGAGCCGTAGTCCTCGCCGCGGTGCTTGCTGAACACGTAGAAGGTCGACCAGCCCTGCCAGTTGGCGAGCATGATCGGCAGGTTGACCAGCAGCCAGGAGCCCACCGCGCCGCCGAGCATCACCCGGAACTCGCGCCACTTGCCGGCCCGCCAGCAGAGCACCAGCAGCGGGCCGATCAGCAGCACCGGGTAGAGCTTGGCGGCGGTGGCCAGGCCGATGAAGACGCCGGCCCAGCCCGGCCGGGAGCGGGCCCACCAGGCCATCGCCACGGCGGCCAGGGCGACCGCGAGCAGGTCCCAGTTGACCGTGCCGTTGAGCAGCAGGACGGGCGCGAGCGCGAACAGCAGCGCGTCCCAGGGGCGGCGGCGGTGGGTGCGGGTGAGCGCCACGGCCGCGACCACCGCGCAGGCCATCAGCAGCCCGGCGTTGATCGCCCAGAACCACTGCTCCTGGCTCTGCTGGTTGCCCCCGCCGGGCGTCAGCCAGGCCGCGACCTGCATGAACAGGCCGGTCAGCACCGGGTACTCGAGGTACTGCAGGTCCCCCGACGAGCCCGGGATGCGGTCCACGTACGGGTGCAGTCCGGCCGCGAAGCCGCGTCCGGAGAACAGGTGCGGGATGTCGCTGTAGCAGGAGTGGATGTACTGCGGCGAGCCCGGCTGGAACCAGGCCTGCTCGTAGCAGGGCAGCTTCTGCGCCATGCCGAGCACCGAGACCACGATCACCGCGAGCGCCAGGAAGCGCGCCGGGATCCACCAGGAGACGCCGAGCAGTGCCCGGCGCCCGGGCGGCCCGCCGATCACCTCGCTGCCGGCCGCCGCCACCGGGTCCTCGTCGGCCGGAACGACCACGGTGTCGGGCAGCGGCGCGGCCGTGGCGACGGCTGCCGGGGTGGGCCCTGCGGCGGCGCCGGGCCCGGCCGGTCCGGCGGTTTCGTCACGATCGCTCGACGTCATGCCGGACATCCTGCCGCACCATCCGCGCCGGGACGAGGAGGACCCCGCAACGGTCTGCGGAGGTCCGCGGGCGGCCGGATCCGCGAAACCCGACGAAAACGGCGGTGGCGGCCCTCCGAGGAGGACCGCCACCGCCGTCGGCGCTTCACGTCGGGGGTGCTACCCCCCGACGGGCGGGGCGCCGGTGGACGTCGGCGTCGGCTTGCCGGTCGGCTTGCCGCCGCCACCCGGTGTGGAGCTGTCGGTGGGCGTCGGCTGCTGCGTCGGGCAGCCGATCACCGGGAGGCAGCTGTTGGTCGGGTGCGGGGTCTTGGTCTTCGTCGCGGTCGGCTGCGGGTCGCCGGGGCAGTCCACGCCCGGCACGCAGTTCAGGGTGGGCTGCGGCGGCAGGGGCTGGGTGGGCTGCGCCGGCGGCTGGGTCTGCGTCGGGGCCGCCGGGCTGTCGCTCATGGTCGGCGTCGGCACGGGCGTGGCCGTGGACGGCGCACCGGAGGAGTCGACCTCGGTGCCGACCGGCTGCGGGGTCGGGAAGTCCAGCTTCTTCTCGTTGGCCAGCGCGACCTTCATGTACCGGGTGAAGACATCGGTCGGGATGTCACCACCGTGGATGGACTCCTTGCCGCCGGTGCCGTTGAGCGACTGCCGCTCGTGCTTGTTCGGGTCCTCGCGCCACATCGCGACGCTGGTCACCAGCTGCGGGGTGTAGCCGACCCACCAGGCCGACTTGTTCTGGTCGGTGGTACCGGTCTTGCCCGCGACCGGGCGGCCCAGGTCCTTGGTCTTGGTACCGGTACCCTTCGCCGCCACGTTCACCAGCACGTCGGTGACGTTGTCGGCGACCGTCGGCTCCAGCGCGACCTTGGCGTCCTTCTTGCCGAAGCCCGGGCGATCCACGCCGTTCAGCTCGACCTTGGTGACCGAGTACGGCTCGGACTCCTTGCCGCTGGCCGCCAGGGTGCCGTAGGCGGTAGCCATCCGGATCGGGCTGATGGTGGAGGTGCCGAGCGGGAAGGTCGCGGTCTTCGGGTCCGCGAGGCTCTCCTTCTTGACACCCATCTGCACCGCGATGTCGGCCACGTTCTGGCCGCCGACGTCCTGGTTGAGCTGGACGAAGGGCACGTTGTACGAGTACTGCATGGCCTGCCGCAGCGAGACGTAGCCGTGCTTGCTGGCGTCCTCGTTCTTCTGGTGGTACGGCTTGCCGTCGTCGCCGATCACCAGCGAGCCGTCCGGCTTGCGGATCTCGGACATGTCGTCGGCCAGGTAGCGGCTGTCGGCGTTGATCCGCTTCGGCTTGCCGTCGTCGCCCTTCGCGGTCTGCACGCCGACCTGCATCGCGGTGGCCAGCACGAAGGGCTTGAAGGTCGAGCCGACCTGGACGCCGGAGGCGTCGGCGTTGTTGTCGAAGTGTCCGTTCTCCACGCCGTCACCGCCGTAGAGGGCGATGATCGCACCGTCGCTGGGGCGGATGCTGGCGGAGCCGAACTGGATGTTGGTGTCGTTGTCCGGGCGCTTCTGCGGGTTGAGGTTCTCCGCCTTGACGTCGTCCACGGCCTTCTTCAGGGCGTCGACCTTGTCCTTCTCGAAGGTCGTGTAGATCTTCAGGCCGCCCTTGTCGATCACCTGCTGGGTGATCGTCTTGTCGTTGTTCATGACGTACTTGTTGGCGGTGTCGACCAGGTAGCTGATCTCACCGTTCATGTTGGAGCTGGGCTTCAGCGGGATCGGATCCGGGAAGGCACTGCACTTGGCCCGCTCCTCGGCGGTGACGGCCTTGGTCTTCACCATGTTGTCGAGGATCCAGGACCAACGCCCCTGGGCCCGGTCCTTGTTGGCCGGGTTGGTGGGGTCGTAGTACGCCGCGCCCTTGAGCAGGCCCGCCAGCATGGCGCTCTGACAGAGGTTGAGGTCCTTGGCGTCCACCCCGTAGTAAGCCTGGGCGGCGGCCTGGGCCCCGTTCGCGCCGCGACCGAACCAGCTGGTGTTCAGGTAGCCCTTGAGGATCTCGGGCTTCCCCTTCTGCTGGTTGATCTTCAGCGTGATGAAGAACTCCTTCACCTTGCGGCTGAGGGTCTGCTCCTGGCTCAGGTAGGCGTTCTTCACGTACTGCTGGGTGATGGTCGAGGCGCCCTGGGTCTCACCTCCCTTCGCCATGTTGTAGACGGCGCGGAGCATGCCCTTGGGGTCGATGCCGCTGTCGGTGCGGAAGTCCTGGTTCTCCGCCGCGATCACGGCGTTCTGCAGGTTGGGGCTGATGTCGGAGAGCTCGACGATCTGACGGTTCGTCTGGCCCTTGCGGGTCATCTCGGAGCCGTCGGACCAGTAGTAGATCGTGTTCTGGCCCTGCACCAGCTTGTTCAGCTCCGGGACCTCGGTGGTCTGGTACAGGTAGAACACCAGGCCCACGAAGCAGCCGAAGACGAGCAGGAAGCCGCTCAGCCACTGCTTCCAGGACGGCAGCCAGCGCCGGACCCCGGTCTTGCCGAACCGCGGGTAGTCGATGAAGCGCTTCTTGCCGGGCCCGGAAGCCGCGGCGGCACCGCTCCGGCCGCCCCCCTTGTCCTTCTTCTGCCCGGCCTTGCGCATCTCCGCACGGGTCATCCGGGGCTGCCGGGCGGTCTCCCGAACGCCCGGCGGGCGCCGGCGCCCGATCCCGTCCGAGTTCAACTCGTCGGGACCCGGCCCTCCCCGACGGCCGCCGCCTCCCGGGGGCTGCTGCCCGTCACCGCCCGGGTCGGGCGTCCTTCGCCGTCGTTCGCTCATCTTCCAGCCACTCCTCGCCAGGCGTCTCCAGCCTGAAGGCAGGGGTTCACGTCCGATGCCCGCAAACCGCCCTAACCCCGGAGGTGGTCTTCGTGCACACGCGACAGCGTACGCAGCACAGAAATACAACTAATCGGGCATCAGTCGCCAATAACCGCAAAACGGCGACAGATCATTACACGGCCGTTGCCAACCTCACCCGCGCGTCGGCTTGTGATCACATTCACGCGTGCCCCCCTTGCCCGTTCCGGGGGTCGGGTTTACTGTTCTCGATATATCGAGCCGATACATCGAAGCGGAATACCGCCGGATGCAGCGGCCGGACGAGGGCCGAGAGGGAGGAGGACCACGGCAGTGGGCAGGCGCTCAGGAGTGCTGGAGTTCGCCGTTCTCGGCCTGCTCCATGACGCCCCGATGCACGGCTACGAGCTGCGCAAGCGGCTCAACATCCTGCTCGGTACGTTCCGGGCACTCTCCTACGGAACGCTCTACCCCTGCCTGAAGAGCCTGGTCGCCCAGGGCTTCCTGGTCGAGGACAACCCGGACGTCGAGTACGTCCCGGCCACCGCGCTCAACGGCAAGCGGTCCAAGATCGTCTACCGGCTCTCCGCCGAGGGGAAGCAGCGCTTCGAGGAGCTGCTCGCCGACTCCGGCCCGGACGCCTGGGAGGACGAGCACTTCGGCGTCCACTTCGCGTTCTTCGGCCAGACCGACCGGGCCGTCCGGATGCGCGTCCTGGAGGGACGCCGCAGCCGGCTGGAGGAGCGCCTGGAGCGGATGCGCAACTCGCTCGCCCGTGCCCGCGAGCGGTTCGACGACTACACCGTCGAACTCCAGCGGCACGGACTGGAGTCGGTGGAGCGCGAGGTCCGCTGGCTCAACGAGCTGATCGAGACCGAGCGGTCCAACCGCACCGGCCGGACCGGTCCCGCCACCGGCGGCGACTCCACCGCCGTACCCCCCAAGACTTCGGACGGCCGTGGCCAGGAGACCGGGTCCTCGGACCCGTCCGGGCCACCGTACGACCGCCCGGGGCGCTCCGCCCAGGAGCGCTGACACCGCGCCAGCCCTGTGCCGCGCGGCAGGAGTGGGCGCCTCGCGCCCTTACAAGCAGTCATCGAAGAAGCAGGACGAGTTCCGCCGGTTCCGGCGGTCCTCATGAGATCACAGGGAGCAACCGGAAATGGGTTCGGTTCGCGTAGCCATCGTTGGCGTGGGCAACTGCGCCGCGTCGCTGGTGCAGGGTGTCGAGTACTACAAGGACGCCGACCCGGCCGGCAAGGTCCCCGGGCTGATGCACGTCCAGTTCGGTGACTACCACGTCCGTGACGTGGAGTTCGTCGCGGCCTTCGACGTCGACGCCAAGAAGGTCGGCTTCGACCTGGCCGACGCCATCGGCAACAGCGAGAACAACACCATCAAGATCTGCGACGTGCCGCCGACCGGCGTCACCGTCCAGCGCGGCCACACCCTCGACGGCCTGGGTAAGTACTACCGGGAGACCATCGAGGAGTCCGACGAGGCCCCGGCCGACGTCGTCCGGATCCTCAAGGACCAGCAGGTCGACGTCCTGGTCTGCTACCTGCCGGTGGGCTCCGAGAACGCCGCCAAGTTCTACGCCCAGTGCGCCATCGACGCCAAGGTCGCCTTCGTGAACGCCCTCCCGGTGTTCATCGCGGGCACCAAGGAGTGGGCGGACAAGTTCACCGAGGCCGGCGTGCCGATCGTCGGTGACGACATCAAGTCCCAGGTCGGCGCCACCATCACGCACCGCGTGATGGCCAAGCTGTTCGAGGACCGCGGTGTTCTCCTCGAGCGCACCATGCAGCTGAACGTCGGCGGCAACATGGACTTCAAGAACATGCTCGAGCGCGAGCGCCTGGAGTCCAAGAAGGTCTCCAAGACCCAGGCCGTCACCTCGCAGATCCGCGACCGCGAGCTGGGCTCCAACAACGTCCACATCGGTCCCTCGGACTACGTGGCCTGGCTGGACGACCGCAAGTGGGCCTACGTCCGCCTGGAGGGTCGCGCGTTCGGTGACGTCCCGCTGAACCTGGAGTACAAGCTCGAGGTCTGGGACTCCCCGAACTCCGCCGGTGTCATCATCGACGCCGTGCGCGCCGCCAAGATCGCCAAGGATCGCGGCATCGGCGGCCCGATCCTGTCGGCCTCCTCGTACTTCATGAAGTCCCCGCCGGTCCAGTACTTCGACGACGAGGCCCGCGACAACGTCGAGAAGTTCATCCGCGGTGAGGTCGAGCGCTGAGCTGACGGCCCCTAGCCGCGCCTAGCCGCTCCGAAGAGCCCACGATCACCGGATCGTGGGCTCTTCACCGTTTTCCGGCCAATGTTTCACGTGAAACAGCAACCGGTTCCATGGCACTCTGGGCGGGTGGCGATCACCGAGAACGGCAGCACCCACCAGTCCGCGCACCGCGCCACGCTCGTCGATCTGCTCCGGGGCCACGACTTCCGGCGGCTGCTGACCGCCCGGGTGCTCTCCCAGCTCTCCGACGGCGTCTTCCAGGTCTCGCTCGCCGCCTACGTGGTCTTCTCCCCCGAGAAGCAGTCCTCCCCCGCCGACATCGCCTCGGTGCTGGCCGTGATGCTGCTGCCGTTCTCGGTGATCGGCCCGTTCGCCGGGGTGCTGCTGGACCGCTGGCGCCGCCGCCAGGTGCTGTACTTCGGCAACCTGGCCCGCTTCGGGCTGGGCCTGGGCACCGGCGCGCTGCTCCTGGCCAAGGCACCGACCCAGCTGTTCTTCGCGTCGGCCCTGCTCGTCACCGCGCTCAACCGGTTCATCCTGGCCGGCCTGTCCGCCGCCCTGCCCCGGGTGGTGGAGCAGGACCGACTGGTCACCGCCAACGCGCTCTCCCCCACGCTCGGGACGGTCGCCGCCGCCTGCGGCGGGGGCATCGGCTTCCTGCTGCACCAGGTGATGACCCCGGGTCCCACCGCGGACGCCGCACTGGTCACGGTCGCCTCTCTGCTCTACCTGTCGGCCGCGCTGGCCGCCCGGCGGATGGACCGCGACCTGCTCGGCCCGGAGCAGCACGCCGACCGCCCGGCACTCGGCCAGGCGCTGGTGCGGGCCACCGTCGAACTCGGCGCCGCCGTCCGCCACCTGGTGCGGGACTGCCGCCCCGCCGTGCACGCGCTGGCCGCCGTCACCGCGGCCCGGTTCTGCTACGGCGTGCTGATCGTGGTCGTGGTGATGCTCGCCCGCTACACCTTCAACGACCCGGCCGACAGTGCGGCCGGCCTGGTCACCCTCGGCCAGGCGGTCGGCCTCTCCGCCGCCGGGTTCTTCGTCGCCGCGGTGGTCAGCCCCTGGTGCACCCGCAAGCTCGGGCTGACCGGCTGGATGACGGCCTGCCTGGTCGCCCCGGTGGTCTTCGTCCCGGCGCTCGGCCTGGGCTTCACGCTGGTGCCGTGCCTGATCGCCGCCCTGCTGCTCGGAGTGGTCACCCAGGGCACCAAGATCTGCGCCGACACCGTGGTGCAGGAGTCGGTCGAGGACGAGTACCGCGGCCGGGTCTTCGCCATCTACGACGTGCTGTTCAACGTCGCCTTCGTGGCCGCCGCCATGGTCACCGCACTGGTGCTGCCGCTGTCCGGCCGCTCGGTCCCGGTGGTCGTCGGGGTCGCCGCGGTGTACGCCGGCACGGCGGTCGTCTACCTGCGCGCCGCCCGCCGCCGACCGCACCCCTGACCGTCTCTCCACACATCCCCCGGGACTCGGGACCGATGGCGTCCGACCGAGTCGCTAAGGTGTCAGACCTGTCGGAGCGACAGCACTCTGTCTCGGGGGACGAACTGATGAGCACACCGCCCAATCCGTACGGGCCACCGGTCGTACAGCCGTACGGTGCGCCGGTTCCCCCGCCGGCCGCCCCGTACGGACCGCCGCCCGCCTACGGGCAGCCCCCGCAGCCGGCCCCGGCCGGGTACGGGCAGCCGCCGTCGTACGGGCAGTCCCCGTACGGGCAGCAGCAGCCCTACGGGCAGGTGCCGTACGGACAGCAGCCGCCCGCCGGGGCGTACGGCTACCCGCAGCCCGCCGCACCGACGCCGAGCGCACCGCCGGCCAAGAAGAGCAGCGGCATCTCCAAGCTGAAGATGGTCGGCCTCGCGGGCGGCTGCGTGGCCCTGGCGGTCGGGTACTTCGTCGCCGGGCCGAGCGTCAGCAGTGCCAAGCCCGGCGACTGTGTGCGGGTGAGCGGCTCCCGCTCTGTCGAAATCGCCAAGTGCACTGATTCCACAGCGAATTACCGCGTACTGTCGAAGTTCGAAGGCACCACCGACGTGAACCGCTGCAAGCAGACGCCGCAGACCACGAGTGCCGTCTCGGGCAAGAGCGGCCGCCGCTGGAACAAGAAGCGGTACGTGCTCTGCCTCGGTCCGATGGCACCCGCCACCACCGGCCTCCCGCCGGTGAAGAAGTCCTGAACTCTTCCGCCACTCCGTCCCCGGGGGACCACTTGTCCGTTCCGCCTCCGCCCCAGATGCCGTACGGTCCGCCGCCGGGCGACGGCAACCCCTACTCCTCCGGCGGCGCCTACGGCGCTCCGCCCCCGCCGCCCGGCCAGCCCGGGTACGGGTACCCCAGCGCCCCGCCGCCGCCCGGCCAGCCGTACGGCTACCCGCAGCCCGCACCCGGCTACGGGTACCCGCCGCAGGGCCCGACGGACGGCCTGACCTGCCGGTTCTGCGGCGGCTACCCGGCGGTGAACGCCAGCGTCCGCGGCCACCAGGGCCTGCTCGTGGCCTACCGGATGCTGCGGATGTCCGGCCCGTTCTGCCGCACCTGCGGCACGGCCACCGTGCGCGACATGTCCGCCCGGACGCTGGTCCAGGGCTGGTGGAGCCTGGTGTCGTGGCTGCTGACCCCGATCACGCTGCTGCTGAACCTCGGCCCGCACAACCGGTTCAAGCAGCTGCAGCCGCCCGTCCCGGGCAGCCACGGGCCGCAGCTCGACCCGGGCGTCCCGCTGACCCGCCGTCCGCACATCGCGATGCTGGTGGTGCCGGTCTCGCTGGCGGTCACCATCGTCCTGGCCGCCACCGGGGTGCTCGGCCCGACGAAGGACAACGGCCCGTCCGACCCGATCACCGCGGCCCCGGCGCCGACGCCCTCCTCCTTCACCTTCACGCCCTCGCCGCCGCCGGCCTTCCCCTCGCCGACCTTCACGATCCCGTCGGTGCCGAGCATCACCCTCCCGCCGGTCACGACCCCGACCGACGACACGGACGCCGTGGACTCGGCCAAGGCGGGCGACTGCCTGCACAACGACAACGGCCCGGCCGGCGCGACCACCGACACCCACCCGAAGGTCTCGGTGCTGCCCTGCACCGACGCCACGGCGCAGTACAAGGTGATCTACAAGTACCTCGCCACGTCCGACGAGAAGGTCTGCGAGAAGCAGCCGAAGGCGGACAGCTGGTACACCCGCACCTACACCAACTTCCCGGCCCTGAACTACGTGCTCTGCCTCAAGAAGCTCAAGTAGCTCACGCAGCTCAGGCAGCCCGCCGCAGCACGCGAGGGGTGGCCCCGGCCGAGTGCCGGGACCACCCCTCGCGTCGTGTCCGGAGCCGGTCCGGACCCATAGCCGAAGCTGAAGCCGAAGCCGGCACCGGAGCCGGAGCCGGAGCCGGCGTCAGCCCTGCTGCTGCTCGGCCCACCAGGCGCGCAGCGCCGCGACCGCCTCGTCGTGCTCCATCGGGCCGTGCTCCAGCCGGAGTTCGAGCATCTGCTTGTACGCCTTTCCGACCTGCGGACCGGGCTTGAGGCCGAGCAGCTCCATGATCTGGTTGCCGTCCAGCGCCGGGCGGACGGCGTCCAGCTCCTCCTGCGCCTTCAGCTCGGAGATCCGCGTCTCCAGGCCGTCGTAGGTGCGCGAGAGCGCGGCCGCCTTCTTCTTGTTGCGGGTGGTGCAGTCGGAGCGGGTCAGCTTGTGCAGGCGCTCCAGCAGCGGCCCCGCGTCGGTGATGTAGCGGCGCACCGCGGAGTCGGTCCACTCGCCGCCGCCGTAACCGTGGAAGCGCAGGTGCAGCTCGACCAGGCGCGAGACGTCCTCGGTGAGCTCCTTGGAGTACTTGAGCTCGCGCATCCGCTTGCGGGTCATCTTGGCGCCGACCACCTCGTGGTGGTGGAAGGAGACCCGGCCGTCCGACTCGAAGCGGCGGGTGCGCGGCTTGCCGATGTCGTGCAGCAGCGCGGCCAGCCGCAGGGTGAGGTCCGGGCCGTCCTGCTCCAGGTCGACGGCCTGCTCCAGGACGGTCAGCGAGTGCTCGTAGACGTCCTTGTGCCGGTGGTGCTCGTCGCGCTCCAGCCGCAGTGCGGGCAGCTCGGGCAGCACGTACCCGGCCAGGCCGGTGTCGACCAGCAGGCGCAGGCCCTTCACCGGGTGCTTGGCCAGCAGCAGCTTGTTCAGCTCGGCCTGGACCCGCTCCGCCGAGACGATGGTGATCCGCTCGGCCATCGCGGTCATCGCGGCGACCACCTCGGGCGCCGGTTCGAAGTCGAGCTGGGCGGCGAAGCGGGCGGCCCGCATCATCCGCAGCGGGTCGTCGGAGAAGGACTCCTCGGGGGTGGCGGGGGTGCGCAGCACCCGGGCCTCCAGGTCCTCCAGGCCGTTGTGGGGGTCGACGAAGCCGCGGCCGGGCAGGTCGACGGCCATCGCGTTGACCGTGAAGTCCCGGCGGACCAGGTCCTCCTCGATGGTCTCGCCGTAGGTCACCTCGGGCTTGCGGGAGGTGCGGTCGTACGCCTCGGAGCGGTAGGTGGTGATCTCGATCAGGAAGGAGCCCTCGGGGGTGTCCTTGCGGGCACCGACGGTGCCGAAGGCGATGCCGACGTCCCAGATCGCGTCCGCCCAGCCCTTGACCAGCTTGAGAACCTGCTGCGGGCGGGCGTCGGTGGTGAAGTCCAGGTCGTTGCCGAGCCGGCCGAGCAGCGCGTCCCGGACCGAGCCGCCGACCAGCGCCAGCCGGTGACCGGCCGCCTGGAAGCGGTCGGCGATCTCGTCGGCGACCGGCGACACCCGCAGCAGCTCTTGCAGGCCCAGGGTCTGGGCCTCGCTCAGGCCTGGTACGGCCTGGAGGGCGGTGCTGGGACGATCGGTGCGCGCGGTGGGCTCATTGGCAGTGGACACGGCTCACAAGGGTACGTGCCCCGGCAGGTCAACCGCCCGCGCGTTTTGGGCGTCTCTTCCCACAGCCCGCAACACTGCACCGCGGGCTGCATCGTTACCATGCCGGTGGACGGGTCTCGGGCACCGGACAGGGGACACGGTGTCCAAGCGAAGACCGTCGGGCGGACCGCGCCGGACGGGACGAACAGCATCAGCAGCGAGCGATCGAGAACGGCGAGGGCGAAGCGAGTGAGCGAGCCGGCACGGCACTCGGGCCTGGGGGCGCACCGACAGCCTGGACGGGCCGAACGCCCGGCCGAGGGGCGTCATCCGGTGCGCCGGGCGGGCCTGCGCCTCGCCGCCGCCTGCGCGGCCGCCCTGACCCTCTTCACGGCCGCCCCGGCCGGTGCGCTGCCGGCCGGCGGCGACATCGCCTCGGCCGAGTACCCGGTGGTGCTGACCATCGAGTCGCTGGCCCCGCAGGTGGCCGCCCCCAACGGCACCGTGACGATCACCGGACACGTCACCAACGCCGGCAAGTCGGCGCTCAAGGGCGCCCACGCGGCGGTCCGCAAGCCCTTCTCCGGCAAGCCGCTGGACCGGCGCAGCGATCTGGCGAACGTGGCCGGCCGTTCCGCGCCGGACGGCAAGGACGGCGTGGAGCTGGACAGCCCGCAGTACGCCCTGCCGGAGCTGAACCCCGGCCAGACCCTGCCGTACACCCTGAGCGTCGCGGTGAACGACCTCGGGCTGTCCTCGAGCGGGGTGTACGAGCTCGCGGTGGACGCCTGGGGCTCGACCGCCGACAACTCGCACGACCGGGCCCTGGGCATCGCCCGGAGCTTCCTGCCGTACAACCCGGGCGGTGCCGAGGCGCAGCCGACGAAGGTCGCCACGCTCTGGCCGCTGGTGCACGCGCCGGTGCTGGCCGCGCAGACCGTCGCCGACAACGACCAGTCCGTCCCGGTGCTGCGCGACGACAGCCTGGCGGCCGAGTTCGCCCCGGGCGGCCGGCTGTACGAGCTGGTCGACACCGGCTCCAAGCTGTCCGGGCTGACCTGGGTGGTCGACCCGGACCTGCTGGACGCCGCGTTCGCGATGACCAAGCCGTACCGGGTGCAGAAGCCGGGCACCGAGTCCGCGGGCAAGTCGGCCAGGGACGACAACACCGTCGTGAACAACGGCTCGGCCGCCGCCACCGCCTGGCTGGACAAGCTGCGGGCCGCGGTCGCCAAGCCGGACAGCCAGGTGGTCGCGCTGCCGTACGCCGACCCGGACCTCGCGTCGATCGCCCACAACGGCGCCGACCTGCCCGGCATGACCACCGCGCTGAACAAGGCCGCCACGGCCGGTCGGCTGACCGTCGAGGGCCGGCTCTCCGTGGACACCCGTTCCGATGTCGCCTGGCCGTACCAGGGCTACGTCGACCAGCAGATCGCCGGGCTCGCCCAGCAGGCGGGCAGCGGCCTGGTGCTGGCCAACGGGGCGAGCCTGCCGGAGCCGGACTCGCTGAACTACACCCCGACCGCGGTGCGCCCGATCGGCAACGGGCAGAGCGCCGTGGTCGCCGACGAGACGGTCTCCGGGCTCTTCCAGAGGGACCTGAGCACCGCGAAGGACCAGACCGAGGCGACCCAGCGCTTCCTCGCCGAGACCTTCGCGATCACCCACGAGCAGCCGCAGAACCAGCGCGGCCTGCTGGTCATGCCGCCCCGCGAGCTGAGCGTCAACACCGCGAAGGTGCTGGCGAGCGCCCTGCAGGCGGCGTCCGGCAAGTGGATCTCCCCGGTCAAGCTGGACGCGGTGGCCCAGGCCCCGGCGGACCAGAAGGCCAACACGGGCGTCCCGGCGGCCGCGGACTACCCGACCCAGGCCCGCGCCTCGGAGCTGTCGGCGGCCGATCTGATCGGCACCAACAAGATCCAGTACGACCTGGACACGCTGATGCGGGTGCTCACCCTGCCGCAGCGGGTGCGCGGCCCGTTCAACGCCGCCATGGTCCGGTCGCTGTCCACCGAGTGGCGCAGCCAGGCCGCGGCCGGCGGCGCCTACCGCGCCGGCGTCACGCAGTACCTGCAGGAGCTGACCAAGGCCGTCCAGGTGCCGCCGAAGACCGTGGTCACGCTGGCCGGCGACACCGGTCTGCTCCAGGTCAGCGTCCGCAACGACCTGACCCAGGCGGTCACCAACCTGAAGCTGGTGCTCACCTCGACCCAGCCGAACCGGCTGAACGTGCGCCGGGAGGAGGAGCTGGTCCTCCCGGCCTCGCAGAGCGCCACCCTCCGCTTCCAGGCCGAGGCGCACAACAACGGGCCGGTCGGCATGACCGCCCAGCTGTGGACCACCGGCCCCGACTCGCGGCCGTACGGTGCGGCCCAGCCGTTCACGGTGCAGGTCACCTCGGTGACCAACGGCGTGCTGTACGTCTTCGCGGGCGCCGGCCTGCTGCTGCTGCTGGCCGCGCTGCGCTTCATGCGCCAGCGCAAGCGGCGGGGCGGGGAGCCGCACGAGGACGGCGACCAGCCGGTCGGGGACGCCCCGGCGACGGGCGGGGCCGCGGCCGAGGAGCCGACGGCGGACAAGGCGGACGAGGCGGACGAGGCGGACGGGGCCGAGGGGTCCGAAGCCGCCGCCCGGGCCGACGGGGAGGGGCCGGCGGGCGACGCCGCTGGTGACGCTCCCGCGCAGACACCGCGCGGCAGCAGCCCGGATGGCCGGGATCGGGCCGCCAGTGATGAGAAGGTTGGTCCTTGATACCGCCGACCCCCCGTGACGCCGGGCCGGCCTCCCCCACGACAGCGAAGAGGTGACATGACCGGGCGCAGCGAGGAGCGGCAGCCGGGCCGCGGTGAGAGCCGGCCGGGTGCCGAGTCGCCGTCCGGCGACTGGTACGTGGCCGACACCTACGCCCAGGACCCGTACGCGGCCGACGCGTACGGGAACCCGCAGGACGGCCAGGACCCGTACGGTCTGCGGGCCGGCCGACCGGCCGCGCCGCAGCAGCCGGCCGCCGCGTACGACGTGCCGCCGCAGCTGCCGCCGCAGGGCGGCGGCTATCCGACGCCGGTGCCGCCCGCCCCCTACCCGGCGGCGGACCACTTCTCGCCCCCGGTGCCGCCGGTGCAGCCCGGCTGGGACACCCCGGGGCAGGCCGGCTGGCAGCCGGAGCCGGCCCCGGCTCCGGCCCGCGGCCCGTGGGGCGGTGCCGAGCAGCCGCAGCAGCAGTGGGAGCCCGGCCCGGCGCACTCCGCCTGGGACTCCGAGACCACCGAGTACGTCGGGGTGGACGCGCTGTTCGGCGGCCGCCAGGCGGAGGCCGCGGCCCCGCCGCCGGTACCGCAGCCCGCCCCGGCCCCGCAGACCACCCCGCCGGGTGCCCACGGAGCCGTGCCGCCCGGCGCGCCCGTGCCGCCGCCCGGCCCCGCGCCGTACCCGCCGATGGGCGGCTACCCGGGGCAGCCGCAGCACGCCGGCCCGCACGGGCAGCGCCCCTTCGTGCCGCCGATCGAGTTCGACCCGCCGCTCTCCGAGGAGGAGGCCACCATGCAGGTGGCCGCCGTCGCGGTGCCCCCGGCGGTCGAGCCGCTGGCGGACCTCGCCGCCGAGGAGCAGGCCGCGCCGCCGGAGTCCGCGGGCGCGGCGGCCCCGGCGGCCGGCGGCGGGGGCGGCAAGGTCGCGAGCCTGCTGAACTCCAGCGCGATCATGGCGGCCGGCACCCTGGTCTCCCGCGGCACCGGCTTCGTCCGGACCATGGTGATCACCACGGCCATCGGCGTCGGCGTGATGGGCGACTCGTACAACGCGGCGAACACCCTGCCGACCCTGCTGTACATCCTGATCGGCGGCGGCGCGCTGAACGCGGTGTTCGTGCCGCAGCTGGTGCGCAGCATGAAGAACGACGAGGACGGCGGCACCGCGTACGCCAGCCGGCTGCTCACCCTGGTGATGGTCGGGCTGGCCGGCGTGGTGTTCCTGGCGGTGCTCGGGGCGCCCGTGCTGGTCCAGCTGATCGCCCACCCGATGATGGCGAACCCGGAGCGGGCCGCCACCACGGTGGCGCTGGCCCGCTACTGCCTGCCGACCATCTTCTTCATGGGCATCCACGTGGTGATGGGCCAGGTCCTCAACGCCCGCGGCCGGTTCGGCGCGATGATGTGGACGCCGGTCCTGAACAACGTCGTGGTGATCTTCACCTTCTCCGCCTACATCTGGGTCTACGGCGGGTTCGGCACCACCCACGTCACCCCGGAGTCCATCTCGCCCGAGGGCGTCCGGCTGCTCGGCCTCGGCACCCTGATCGGCCTGGTCGTCCAGTCGCTGGCGATGATCCCGTACCTGCGGGCGGCCGACTTCCGCTACCGGCCCCGCTTCGACTGGCGCGGCCACGGCCTGGGCAAGGCCGCCCGGCTGGCCAAGTGGACGTTCTTCTTCGTGCTCGCCAACCAGGCCGGCTACCTGGTGATCACCCAGCTGTCCACCAAGGCCGGCGCCGCCGCGGCCGCGGCCGGTCACGACGGTGTCGGCCTGGCCGCGTTCTCCAACGCCCTGCTGATCTGGCAGCTCCCGCAGGCCGTGATCACCGTCTCGATCATGAGCGCGGTGCTCCCCCGGCTGTCCCGGGCGGCCGCCGACGAGGATGCCGGTGCCGTCCGCGACGACATCTCCTACGGTCTGCGCACCACGGCGGTGGCGGTCGTCCCGGCGGCCTTCCTCTTCCTGGCGCTCGGCCCGGTGATCGGCCGGTCGATCTACGCCGTCGGTGGCGACGCGAGCGTCCTGAGCGGCGCGACCAACGTCGGCCTGATGCTCTCCGCCTTCGCCCTGGGCCTGATCCCGTACTCGGCCCAGTACGTGATGCTGCGCGGCTTCTACGCCTACGAGGACACCCGGACGCCGTTCTCCAACACCGTCTGGGTCGCGGTCTGCCAGGCCGCCTTCTCCCTGCTGTGCTGGCTGCTGCTGCCCGCCGAATGGACGGTGACCGGCATGGCGTTCGGCTACGGCCTCGGGTACGCCATCGGGGTGGCGGTGGCCCTGCCGAAGCTGAAGAAGAAGATCGGCGGGCTGGACACCAAGCGGATCGGCAAGACCTACAGCCGGCTGGCCGCCGCGTGCGTCCCGGCCGCGCTGGTCGGTCTCGGCGCCAGCCTGGGGATCCAGCAGGTGCTCGGTGGCTGGACGGGCAGCGTGGCCGCCCTCGTCGTGGCGGGCGGCCTGCAGATGAGTGTCTTCGTGCTGATCGCGAAGCGCCTGCGGATCGAGGAACTGAACGCCATGCTGGGCATGGTCCGCGGCCGACTGGGCCGCTGACCGTCCCTTCGACGGCCGGACGAGCGGGCGCCTTGACCGGGCGTCAACCGGAGCGGACAGCTCCTCGGCTCGTCCGGCCGACTGCTGGGTTGCCAGCCGCCCCGGGCCCGCCCGGCGGCCGGATGGCGACCCGGTGTCCTATCTGCACCACATCTCTCCACCCGTACGCAACCGAGTGGACCCCTCAGCGGTCGTACCCGGTGGAGAAGAGTGGGCACAATTGTCCTGGAGCACAGGGCCGCCAACCCGCGGGCTCCAGCGACTCTCGGCCGGGGCGACACAAGGGGAGGCAGGACCACGGTGGCTGATGGCACCAAGGCGGTCGTCGACACGTCAACAGCTGACGCGGCGGCGGACGAAGCCGCGCTGGCCGCGGCGATCGACGAGTTCGCGGTCGCGAAGGACGCCGACGGGCGTGCCTCCGCCGACGGCGGCAAGGGCGCCTCCACCGCTGCCGCCGCTCCCGGGGAGAACAGCGGGGACGTCGAGGGGGACGCTGACGACGACTCCGACCGGGACTCCGGCCAGGCCTCCGACGGGGACACCGACCGGGAGGACCCGCCGGCCGCCGCCCCGGAAGCCTCCGTGAGCGAGGAGACCTCGGAGATCACCGCCCCGCTCTCGGTCCGGGAGATCGCCGCCGAACTGGCCGCCGGCTCCGCCCCGAAGAAGCCCGCCCCCGCGCCGACGCCCGCCAAGCGCCGCCCCACCGACCCGCAGCCCACGGTCGACCCGCGCGACACCGCCACCCTCCCGCGCACCCTCCCCGCGCCGCAGCGGCGCAGCGGCGACATGATCGGCCACCGGTACCTGCTCGAGGAGTGCATCTCCCAGAGCGACACCTTCAGCAGCTGGCGCGCCGTCGACGAGAAGCTGCGCCGGGCCGTCGGCGTCCACCTGATGGCCTCCGGCCACCAACGCGCCCGCAAGGTGCTGGCCGCGGCCAAGTCCGCCGCCCTGCTCGGCGACCCGCGCTTCGTCCAGGTCCTGGACGCCGTCCAGGAGGGCGAGCTGGTCTACGTCGTACGGGAGTGGCTGCCGCACTCCTCCGACCTGGCCAAGCTGCTCGCGAACGGCCCGATGGAGCCGCACGAGGCGTACCAGATGGTCCGCCAGGTCGCCGACGCGGTCGCCGCCGCCCACCGGCGCGGCCAGGCCCACCTGCGGCTCACCCCGCGCTGCGTGCTGCGCACCGACAGCGGCCAGTACCGGATCAACGGCATCGCGGTCGACGCCGCCCTGCGCGGGCTGCCCGTCGAGGGCACCACCGAGGACGCCCAACGCACCGACACCCGCGCGATCGGTGCCCTGCTGTTCGCCGCGCTCACCCACCGCTGGCCGTACCCGGAGGACCGCTACGACCTCCGGGGCCTGCCGAAGGGCCTCCAGAACGCCGCGCCGGACCAGGTCCGCGCCGGGGTCCACAAGGGCCTGTCCGAGCTCGCCGCACGGGCCCTGTTCGACCACCCGCCGCACCACGCCGAGCCGATCACCACCCCGGAGGAGCTGGTCCGGGCGATCGCGCAGATGCCCCGGATCCGCCAGCCCGAGCCGGAGCTGCCCGCCTTCCCGGTCCCGCCCCGGCACAACACCCACGCCCTGCCCACCGCGCCCAACCCGACCCGGGTGGCCGACCCGGCGGTCGCCCCGCTGCCCGCCTCGTCGCGGCCCACCGCCTCCCGCCGGACGAAGCGGCGGCTGCGCCGGGTCGTCAAGGCCACCGCCTGGACGGTCGCCCTGGGCGCGATCGGCGTCGCCTCCTGGCAGTTCGTCGGCAGCCTGCGCCACCCCGAGTCGTCCGCCGCCGCGCCGCAGCCCACGGTCACCAGCTCCTCGCCGAGCCCTCACGCCAGCACCCACAACCCGGTGCCGATCGCCATCAAGGAGGCGCAGTCGTACAACCCGCTGGGCGACGGGCCCGAGGGCACCGAGAGCATCGGGAAGGCCATCGACGGCGACCCGAACTCCGCCTGGACCACCGGCTGGTACGTCGACCAGTTCGGCCCCAAGGCGCCCGCCCTCAAGTCGGGCACCGGCCTGCTGATCGACCTCGGCACCCAGCAGTCGGTCTCCTCGGTGAACGTCCAGTTCCTCGGCGGCGAGCAGACGGCGGAGCTGCGGGTGCCCACCGGGGCCGCCACCACCAACCCGATGCAGGCCAAGCCGGAGAGTTTCAGCATCGTCGGCAAGAAGGCCGGGACGAACGTCGAGTACACCCTCGACTCCCCGGTCACCACGCGCTACCTCTTGATCTGGCTGACCGGTCTGACCAAGGATGGCGACACCAGGTACCGCGGCCACGTCGCCGAGGTGAAGGTCTCCGGCTGACCGCACGGCTCGCGCACCGGAACGACGGCAGAGGTCAAGGGGTGACAGTGGCGGACGACGACGCGGCGTTGCTCGCCCGGCACGTCGCCGGCGACCAGGAGGCCTTCGGCCTGCTGGTGAACCGGCACCGCGACCGGCTCTGGGCGGTCGCCCTGCGCACCCTGGGCGACCGCGAGGAGGCCGCCGACGCGCTCCAGGACGCCCTGGTCTCCGCCTTCCGCGCCGCCGCCGGCTTCCAGGGCCGCTCGGCCGTCACCACCTGGCTGCACCGGATCGTGGTCAACGCCTGTCTGGACCGCGCCCGGCGCAGCGCCACCCGCCGCACCACCCCGCTCGACGAGGACCCGCAGCGGCTCGACACCCTGGTCGGCTCCGCCGAGCCGGCCGACTCCCCGGTGGTCCGCGCCGAGCTGCACCGCGAGGTGACCGCGGCCCTCGGCGAGCTGCCCGCCGAGCAGCGGGCCGCGCTGGTCCTGGTCGACATGCAGGGCTACCCGGTCGCCGAGGCCGCCGAGCTGCTGGGCGTCCCGGTGGGCACCGTGAAGAGCCGCTGCGCGCGCGGCCGGGCGCGGCTGCTCCCGCTCGTACGGCACCTGCGGGAGAGCGACGGCGGGCCGGATGTTTCACGTGAAACACCGGGCGGCCACGGCTCGGCCCCACCGGTGCGGGGCACCCGGGGGAACCCGACGGCCCCCCGCACCGTCACAGGGACAGGCCCGAGCACCGGTCGGACGATGCTGGAAGGAGACGCGAGCACACGATGACCGCCAACCCCTTCTCGCCCGACCACACCGGGGACCACCCCCCGGTCGAGCAGCTCGCCGACCTCACCGAGGGGCTGGTCGACTCCCCCGAGGCCGTCGCGGCGCTGCGACGGCACCTGGCCGGCTGCGCCGAGTGCCGGGAGACCGTCGACGCGCTCGCCGAGGTCCAGGCGCTGCTCGGCGGCGTCGAGACCCCGCCGATGCCCGCCGACATCGCCGACCGGCTGGACGCCGCTCTGGCCCAGGCCGCCGCCGAGGCCCCGGCAACCGCCTCCGAGAACGACCGCAAGGCCCTCGCCCGCCCCCAGGAGGCCCCTGCCGCCGCCCGCCGGTCCGGCACCCCGGCCTCGCCCGTACGCGCCGCCACGGGGCCCTCCACGCCACCCTCCCGGCCCTCGGCCCGGCCCGCCGCCGCCACCGGCCCCGGCCGCCCGCGCCCCCGGCGTCGATTCGCCCTGCTGCTCGGCGCCGCCGCCGCCCTGGCCGCCCTCGGACTCGGCGGGGCGCTGCTGCTGCACCCCGACGACGGGGCCGGCGGCCCCGCGGTCACCGCGGGCGCCCCTGCGGGCACCACCGCCGCCGCAGCCCCGGGACGCGCCCCGCACGGGGCGAGCGCCGGCACCGACTACCGCGCCGACCGCCTCGCCACCCAGATCCAGCAGTTGCTGGCCCGCTCGGAGAGCGCTCCGGGGCTGCGGCCGACCGGGCAGGCCAAGCCCGAGAGCGTCCTGCCCGCCGAGGGCGCCCGGCCGGAGCCCTCCTCCCCGGCTTCCCCGTCCCCCTCCGCTTCCGCCTCCCCGGCCCCCTCGGTGTCCTGCCCGCCCCCCGCCTCCGGCGCCCCGCTGGCCACCGACCGGGGCAGCTACGACGGCGCCCCGGTGGACGTCCTGGTCTACCCGGTGCCCGGCCGGCCCGACCTCGTGGACGTCTACCTGCGCGCCCCCGACTGCGGCCAGGTCGTCCTGCACCAGAGCGTTCCCAGTCGCTGACCAGTGGTTCCCATGCGATCCACGCCCAGCACGGCACGCCGCTTCCGGAGTTCGGGCACCTGGTACTGATCCGCCTGGGAATGCGAGACACTGGTCAGTCGTTGTCCCGGGCGGCGGAGCAGGACCGCCCTCCCCGCAGCTAACGCGGGTCGCGATGCGAACCAGGAGAAGCAGTGAGCGACGTCCGTAACGTGATCATCATCGGTTCCGGCCCGGCCGGGTACACGGCAGCGCTCTACACGGCCCGTGCCTCCCTCAAGCCACTGGTCTTCGAGGGGGCCGTCACCGCCGGTGGTGCGCTCATGAACACCACCGAGGTCGAGAACTTCCCGGGCTTCCGGGACGGCATCATGGGCCCCGAGCTGATGGACAACATGCGGGCCCAGGCCGAGCGCTTCGGCGCCGAGCTGATCCCCGACGACATCGTCGCGGTCGACCTCACCGGTGACATCAAGACCGTCACCGACTCCGAGGGCAACGTGCACAAGGCCCGTGCCGTGATCGTCACCACCGGCTCCCAGCACCGCAAGCTCGACCTGCCGAACGAGGACAAGCTCTCCGGGCGCGGCGTCTCCTGGTGCGCCACCTGCGACGGCTTCTTCTTCCGCGACCAGGACATCGCGGTGGTCGGCGGCGGGGACACCGCCCTGGAGGAGGCGACCTTCCTCTCCCGCTTCGCCAAGAGCGTCACGATCATCCACCGCCGGGACACCCTGCGCGCCTCCAAGGCGATGCAGGAGCGTGCCTTCGCCGACGAGAAGATCCGCTTCGAGTGGGACAGCGCGGTCGAGGCCATCCACGGCGACCCGAAGCTGAGCGGCGTCACCCTGCGCGACACCACCACCGGCGAGACCCGCGAGCTGGCCGTCACCGGTCTGTTCATCGCGATCGGCCACGACCCGCGCACCGAGCTGTTCAAGGGCCAGCTGGACCTCGACGCCGAGGGCTACCTCCAGGTCGAGGCCCCCTCGACCCGGACCAACATCCCGGGCGTGTTCGGCGCCGGCGACGTCGTGGACCACACCTACCGCCAGGCCATCACCGCCGCCGGCACCGGCTGCTCCTCGGCGCTGGACGCCGAGCGCTACCTGGCCGCGCTGGACGACCTGGAGGCCAAGGCCGCCGTCGTGGCGGTCTGACCCCCGGGCCACCGACCCACCCTCGCGGGGGTGTTGTGTTCCACGTGACACCCCCGCCCCGGCCAGGCAGAAACAGAACGGGCCCACCCGTTGTTCTCCTGGCAGCAGCCCCCTCCGTCCTAACCCGAGGAGTTCCCGTGGCCGGCGCCACCACCACCGTCACCGACGCGACGTTCCAGTCCGACGTCCTGGACAGCGACAAGCCCGTGCTGGTCGACTTCTGGGCCACCTGGTGCGGCCCGTGCCGTCAGGTCGCCCCGGTCCTGGAGGACATCGCGGCCGAGCACAGCGACAAGCTGACCATCGCCAAGCTCGACGTGGACGCCAACCAGGAGACCGCCGCCAAGTACGGCGTCATCTCGATCCCGACCCTGATCGTCTACAAGAACGGCGAGCCGGTGAAGTCCATCACCGGTGCCCGGCCGAAGGCGGCGCTGCTGCGCGAGCTGGCCGAGTTCATCTAGGTCGTCGGACCGTCGACCGCACGGCGGCGGGGGGGGGGGGCTGGGGAGGACGGGCCCAGGGTCTTTTTTTTTTCTTCTCTCCCCCCCCGCCTCTCGGGCTTCCCCTCTCCCCCCCCTCCCAGGACCCCCA
>NZ_JBVISA010000002.1:126321-207599 GCF_055575755.1 Kitasatospora sp. NPDC034035
GGGTAGGGTTAGTCGGGGTGGGGGAACTGGAAACAGCAGGGGGGGGGGGCCCCCCATCCGGGACCCCCGCCGCCGTTCTCGTTCCTCCGCCTCCCGCACCGCCCGCGCTCGGAGCCTCCCGCACCGCCCGCGCTCGGAGCCTCCCGCACCGCCCGCGCTCGGAGCCTCCCGCACCGCCCGCGCTCAGAACGGTCGCAGCGCCGGCTCCTTGCGCCCGCCGCCGAGCAGCCGCTCCAGCGCCCCCTCCACGTCCCCCCGCCAGGAGAGCGTGGTCCGCGCCTCCAGCCGCAGCCGCGGGTAGCGGACGTGCGGCCGGACGGTCTTGAAGCCGACCGCGAGCAGGTGGTCGGCCGGCAGCACACAGCTGGTCGGCAGCCGTCCGGCCGAGCCGAAGGCCTCGATCGCCCGCACCCCGCGCCCGATCAGGTCCTTGGCCACCGTCTGCACCAGCACCCGGCCGAGCCCCTGGCGCTGGTAGCCCGGCAGCACCCGGCTGACCATCAGCTGAACGGCGTCCGGCGAGACCGGGCTGGTCGGGAAGGACTGCGAGCGGGGGACGTAAGCGGGCGGCGCGTAGAGCACGAACCCCGCGGGCTGGTCGTCCACATAGACGATCCGACCGCAGGAGCCCCACTCCAGCAGCACCGTGGAGATCCACCCCTCCTTCTCCAGCTCCGGCTTCCCGGACTCCACCGCCTCCTTCGCGCTGACCGGGTCCAGCTCCCAGAACACACAGGAACGGCAGCCGTTCGGCAGGTCCCCGAGGTTGTCCAGCGTCAGCGGAGCCATCCGGCGTCCCATTGCCCGTACCTCCTCCTCCACCTCACCGTCGAGCATTCCCCCACGAACACCGATGGGTGCATGTTTCACGTGAAACAGCGCTCACGTGAAGCATGCACCCATCGGGTCGGTGCCCTCGGCCCCGAAGTCCGGCTCAGCCCTGCGACAGCCGCAGACCGTCCTCGCCGGGGGCCATGCTGTCCAGGATCCGGTTGAGGTCCTCCACCGAACCGAACTCCAGCACCACCTTGCCCTTGCCCAGCTTGCCGCCACGCTGCGAGACCTCGACCTTGACCCGGGTGTCGAAACGGTCCGACAGCCGGCTCGCGAGGTCGTTGAAGGCCGGGGAGAGCAGCTTGCCCGCCTTGGGGGCCTGGCGCCTCGGCTTGTCCGCCTCGGTCTCCGCCGCCGAATTGATCATCATGACGATCTCCTCGACGTTGCGCACGCTCAGGCCCTCGGCGTTGATCCGGGCCGCCACCTGCTCCTGGCGCTCCGGGGCGGACAGGCCCAGCAGCGCCCTCGCGTGCCCGGCCATCACGGTGCCGGCCGCCACCCTGGTCTGGACGGTCGGCGGCAGCTTCAGCAGCCGCAGCGTGTTGGAGACGTGCGAGCGCGAGCGACCGACCCGGTCGGCCAGCTGGTCGTGGGTGCAGGAGAAGTCCCGCAGCAGCTGGTCGTAGGCGGCGGCCTCCTCCAGCGGGTTCAGCTCGGCGCGCTGCAGGTTCTCCAGGAGGGCGTCCAGCAGCAGCTTGTCGTCCTCGGTGGCCCGGACGATCGCCGGGATCCGCTCCAGCCCGGCCTCCCGGGAGGCACGCCAGCGGCGCTCGCCCATGATCAGCTCGAAGCTGTCGACACCGACCTGGCGCACCACGATCGGCTGGAGCAGACCGACCTCCTTGATGGAGGTCGCCAGCTCGGCCAGCTTGTCCTCGTCGAAGACCTCACGCGGCTGGCGCGGGTTGGGGGTGATCGCGTCCAGCGGCAGCTCGGCGAAGTAGGCACCCGCCGGCTGGGCCTGCTCGGCCTGCTTCTCCGCGGCCGCCCGGGCCGCCACCGTGCCGCGGCCACTCGGCAGCGGCGGCACCGAGGCCGGCGCCGTCCCGCCGTTCGCCCCCACCGGGGCCGGTGCGGGCGCGGCTGTCGCAGACTTCGCCGCCGCCTCGCCGTCCACCGGCGCGGCGGGGCGGATCAGCGCCTCCAGCCCTCGACCCAGACCCCTGCGACCACTCACTGATGACCCTCCGTCGTGCCGTGCTGTGCCACCGGGGCGCCGTGCCCCTGCTGGCCGTCCCGCCGCTGACTCACCAGCGAGCCGCCCTCGCCCACCGCACGCAGCGCGAGCTCGCGGGCGGCCTCCAGGTAGGAGAGCGCCCCGGTCGAGCCCGGGTCGTAGGTGAGCACCGTCTGCCCGTAACTGGGCGCCTCCGAGATGCGCACCGAGCGCGGGATCGCCGTGCTCAGCACCTCTTGCGGGAAGTGGGTCCGGACCTCCTCGGCGACCTGGGCCGCCAGCCTGGTCCGGGCGTCGTACATGGTGAGCAGGATCGTCGACACGTGCAGCGCGGGGTTGAGGTGCGCGCGCACCAGCTCGACGTTGCGCAGCAGCTGGCCGAGGCCCTCCAGCGCGTAGTACTCGCACTGGATCGGGATCAGCACCTCCTGGCCGGCGACCAGGGCATTGACCGTCAGCAGGCCCAGTGAGGGCGGGCAGTCGATCAGGATGTAGTCGAGCGGCTGCTCGTAGGCCGCGATGGCACGCTGGAGCCGGCTCTCCCGGGCCACCAGGGAGACCAGCTCGATCTCTGCGCCGGCCAGGTCGATGGTGGCGGGGACGCAGAACAGTCCCTCGACGTCGTGCACCGGCTGCACCACGTCGGCCAGCGGCTTGCCCTCCACCAGGACGTCGTAGATGGACGGCACCTCGGCGTGGTGGTCGATGCCCAGCGCCGTGGAGGCGTTGCCCTGCGGGTCGAGGTCGACGACCAGGACGCGCAGCCCGTGCATGGCCAGCGAGGCGGCCATGTTCACGGTGGTGGTGGTCTTGCCCACCCCGCCCTTCTGGTTGGCGACCACGATCACCCGGGTCGCGGCGGGCCGGGGCAGCCCCTCACCCGCTCGGCCGATCGCCTGAACCGCAGCCTGGGCAGCCCGTGCGATGGGCGTGTCATCGATCTGGTCGATGGTCTCCGAGTCCTGCATGGGGGTCAGTGTTTCACGTGAAACCGGAGCGGCAACAGTCGCCGCCCGGAAGAGGCCGAGCCCGCGGCGGAGCCGCAGATCAAGACTGTCCGAGAGCAAGGAGCGACGTTTCACGTGAAACACCATGCCCGCTATGCCGGAAATCTGACGTTGCGACACTCCGGTCTCCCCGGGGCACCTCCCGGCCGGAGGCCTGGGGAGACCGGGTCCGTCGGTCACCCGAACGACGACGGGCGGACGCTCCTCCCGTTCAGGAGGCCCGTCCGCCCGTCTCCGTTCGTGTCCGGTGTCGCCCGGATCAGCGGGTGCGGCGCCGCCCGCCCCGGGCGCCCCGCTCGCCGTTGCGGGCGGTCGCGTTGCGGCCCGCCCGGGCCGCCTTGGCCCGCCGGGTCGCGGCCTTCACACCGCCGGGGCTCTCCCCCGCCTTGACCTGGACCACCCGGGTCGAAGTCTCCAGAGTGCCTTCGCCGACCGAGATCACGCTCCACTCGACCGCGCCCAGCTTGGCCAGCCCGGCGCGCGAGTCGGCCAGCTCCTGCTCCGCGCTGTCCCCCTTGAGCGCCAGCATCTGACCGTGCGGGCGCAGCAGCGGCATGCCCCAGCCGGCCAGCCGCTCCAGCGGCGCCACCGCCCGGGCGGTCACCACGTCCACCGCGAGCTTGCCGACCATCTCCTCGGCGCGACCACGCAGCACCGTGACGTTGTCCAGCCCGAGCTCCCGGACGACCTCCTCCAGGAAGGTGGTCCGGCGCAGCAGCGGCTCCAGCAGCGTCACCGAGACGTCCGGACGGGCCAGCGCCACCGGGATGCCGGGCAGCCCGGCGCCGGAGCCGACGTCGCACAGGGTGATGCCGCCGGGAAGCAGCTCGGCCAGCACCGCGCAGTTGAGCACGTGGCGGTCCCAGAGCCGGGGCACCTCGCGCGGCCCGATCAGCCCGCGCTGGACACCCGCGGTGGCCAGCAGCTCCGTGTAGCGGACCGCGGCGTCGAAGCGATCGCCGAAGACCTCCTGGGCGGCGGCCGGCGCCTCACCCGGCCCGGCCACCTCGCTCGGCTCAGCCACCTCGGCGGCCGGGTCCACGTCCGCCCCCGGCCGGCCGGCAGCCGCGTTCTCCGTGTCCATCTCGACCTCTCCGATCCCCGGATCCACCGACCCGCTCAACGCACTGTTTCACGTGAAACGTCTCCCGCGGGTCGCTCCCCGCGGAAGGGACGACGACCCCGCCCGCACGAGGCGGACGGGGTCGCGTCCGGTGAAGCTCTCCGGCCGCCTCGGCGGCCGGTCATCGACAGCCGGCCTCAGGCCGGCAGCACGACCACGCACCGCTGGGGCTCTTCGCCCTCGGACTCGCTGCGCAGACCGGCCGCGGCGACCGCGTCGTGGACGACCTTGCGCTCGAACGGCGTCATCGGACGCAGCTTGACCTGTTCGCCGCTGCTCTTCGCCTGCTCGGCGGCCTCGGCGCCGAGCGTGGCCAGCTCGGTGCGCTTGCGGGCCCGGAAGCCGGCAATGTCCAGCATGAGGCGGCTGCGCTCGCCGGTCTCCCGGTGGACAGCCAACCGGGTCAGCTCCTGCAGCGCCTCCAGCACCTCGCCGTCCTGGCCGACCAGGCGCTGCAGCGCGCGGTCGTTGCCGTCGCCGACGATGGAGACCAGGGCGCGGTCGCCCTCGACGTCCATGTCGATGTCACCGTCGAGGTCGGCGATGTCGAGCAGACCCTCCAGGTAGTCCGCCGCGATGTCCCCCTCCTGCTCCAGGCGGGTGATGATGCTCTCGTCGGCGCTGGCGACGGCCTCGGCCTCGACGGCGGAGGTGGTGCCTTCCGTCACTGATGGACTCCTTCGGAGATGGGCCCGTCTGGCGGGCCGGGAACGAAGCTCTTCGCGGCTGTCCTGACCGGCCCGGGGCCGGTCAGGACTTCCTCTTCGGCCGCTGGCCGCCGCCACGCTTCGGCTGCTGCCGGGTGCCCTGCTTGGTACCGGTCGGCTTGGCCGCGCCCTGCTTGGCGGCCTCGGGCTTGGCCTCCGGCTCGACCGGGACGGCGTCGACGGGCTCCTCGGCCTCGGTGTCCTTGCTCAGCTCGGCCGTCGGGTGTCCGCCCTGCTGGCGCTGCGACTTGGACTGCCGGCGGGGCTGCTGGCGACGTGCCTGCACCGACTCCTCGACCACCGCGGAGGCGGTCGCCGCAGCGGTGATGGCCTCCTTGGACGGGGGCAGCATGCCCCAGAGCGCGCCCTTGATCTCCGTGCCGTCCGGACGCAGTCGGCCCGCCTTCTTCAGCCGCGCCTGGCGCTCCTGGAAGGCCTTGCTGCCCGGGGTCGGGTTGTTGTGGATGACGATCAGCTGCTGGCCCATCGACCACACGTTGGTGGTCAGCCAGTAGACCAGGACACCCACCGGGAAGTTGATGCCCATCACGGCGAACATGACCGGGAAGACGTACATCAGCATCTTCTGCTGCTGCATGAACGGCGTCTTCACCGTGAGGTCGACGTTCTTGGTCATCAGCTGGCGCTGGGTGACGAACTGCGACAGCGACATCATGATGATCATCACCGCGGTGACGATCTTGACACTGGTCTCGCTGCTGCTGACGAAGGTCGCGGAGAGCGGGGCACCGAAGATGTGTGCCTTGCCGGCGCTCACCAGCAGGTCGCCGTGGATGACGCCGATGTCGTGGCCCTTGGCGACCTTGGCGAGCACGCCGTAGAGGGCGGTGAAGAACGGCGCCTGCACGAGGATGGGAAGGCAGCTGGAGAACGGGTTGGTACCCGCCTCCTTGTACAGCTTCATCATCTCTTCGGACTGGCGCTGCCGGTCGTTCTTGTAGCGCTCCTGGATGGCCTTCATCTTCGGCTGGATCGCCTGCATGGCCCGGGTCGCCTTGATCTGCTTCACGAAGAGCGGGATCAGGCAGATCCGGATGACGACCACCATCGAGGCGATGGCCAGACCCCAGGCCCAGCCACCGTCCGGGTCAAAGACGTTGCTGTACAGCGAGTGGAACTGGACGATGATCCAGGACACCGCTGTGTACAGGGGATTCAGGAAGGAGAAGGTCACCGGTCAGGCTCCTTGGACAGGTGGATTGGCCGCACGGGACCAATGGTCGCCGGGCCCTCGGGGTCCGGACCGGCGGGGGTGGCGGTCACCGGATCTCCGGTGGCGGACCGGCTCTTCAGCCAGTCTCGCAACCGCCGGTGCCACACCGGATGCTTACGCGGCGGGACGTGATCGACCCCGCCGGGCGTCCACGGATTGCAGCGCAGGATGCGCCAGGCGGTCAGTCCGCCGCCCTTGACCGCCCCGTGCACCTTCACGGCCTCGAAGCCGTAGTGCGAGCAGGAGGGGTAGTAGCGGCACACCGGACCGAGCAGTGGGCTGATCGTCCACTGGTAGACCCTGATCAGACCCATCAGCAGGTACTTCATCGCCCTGCTCCCGTCGGCGCCGTGGCAGCGGGCTCGGCCTTCAGCAACCGCTTCAGCGCCGCGTCCAGGTCACGCTCGAGATCCTGGTACGAGGCGGACGCGGCCTGGGGCAGCGCACGCACCACTATCAGGCTACCGGCGGGCAGCCTGGACAGACGATCACGAACGAGATGGCGCAACCTGCGCTTCACCAGGTTGCGGACGACCGCCGGGCCAACGGCCTTGCTCACGACGAAACCCGCACGCGCCGAAGGAGTCCCCTCGGCGACGTGCGGGCGGGAGTCGCTGGTCCGGTCGGTCTGCCCCTGGGGGTCACCATCTCTGCTGAGATGGACGACCAGAAGGGGCCGACCTGCCCGGCGACCGCGTTTCACCGCGGTCGCGAAGTCCTGGCGCCGCCGCAGCCGATTCTCGGAGGGCAGCACAACAGACTCTGGCGCGGATCAGGCGGACAGGCTGGTGCGGCCCTTGCCACGGCGGGCGGCCAGGATGGCACGGCCGGCGCGGGTACGCATACGCAGCCGGAAGCCGTGGGTCTTCGCGCGGCGACGGTTGTTCGGCTGGAAGGTGCGCTTGCTCACTCGGGGGCTCCTGAGGTGAATCGTAGGATGACGGGAAGTCGCTTGGCCGTCACCGTGCGTCCGCGTGATCTCCCCTGATATCGGAAATCCGGCCCATCGCCCCAGTTCGGCTGGGGTTTGAGGCAATCCACGGCGCCCGTGCTGCGCGCCTTATGGAGCGGGTGGACCCGCGGACATGCGGCAGCGGCCATCGACAACTCGACCTGGTTACGGTACGCGGGACGAGGGCCGAGGGTCAAACCAGCCGTCTGCGACCCGCTTTACCCACAGCCTGTGGACAACGACTTGATCCGGCCCTGTTCGCTGACTACCGTTGCAGAACTTGTCTGGTTTGTTCTTGGAAAGCGTGCACCAGTGGCTGATGTCAACAGCGACCTCGTCCCGGTCTGGGCCAGGGTCGTCGAGCGGCTGGTCAACGACCCCGATGTCGGGGAGATGGACAAGCAGTGGGTGCAGCGCACCCAGCCGATGTGGATGATGCACGACACCGCCCTGCTGGCGACCCCGAACGAGCGGGCCAAGCAGGTGCTCGAGGGCCGGCTGCTGCCGCAGCTGACCGAGGCCCTCAGCCGCGAGCTCAGCCGACCGGTCCGGATCGCCGTGATGGTCGACGCCAACGCCGTACCGACCACCCCCGCCCCCCAGGCCCCTGAGCCGTACCCGGGCCCGGCCGAGGACACCGGCGGCTACGGCGGCCAGGACTACCAGCAGCAGTACGAGCAGGACCAGCCCTACGAGCAGCGCCAGCCGTACGAGCAGGACCAGCCCTACGGGCAGGACTACGAGCGGCCCCGCTACGACACCGGCGGCTACGAGCAGCGCCCGGCACCGTACGGCGGCCCGTCCGGCGGCCCACAGGGATGGCCTGGCTACCAGGAGCAGGGGCCCGGCCACTACGAGTCCGACGAGCCCGCGGCCCGTCCGGCGCCGCGCCCCCTCCCGGGCCCGCCCGCGACCACCCAGGGCGACCTCTTCGGCGGCGCCTACGGCCCCGGCCCGAACGAGCAGCCCCGCGGCGGCGCCGGCCGCCGGTCCGCGGGCTCCCGGCCCTCCGGCGGCCGCCCGGCGGAGAAGGCCGGCCCGGAGCGGTCCGGCGACCGTCCCGGCGTCCCCGGCGTGCCCGCCCCGCCCGGCGCTCCCCCGGCCGGCGGCTCCCGCAAGGACGAGCCGGCCGCCCGGCTGAACCCCAAGTACCTGTTCGACACCTTCGTCATCGGCGCCAGCAACCGCTTCGCGCACGCGGCGGCGGTGGCGGTCGCCGAGGCTCCGGCCAAGGCCTACAACCCGCTCTTCATCTACGGCGAGTCCGGGCTGGGCAAGACCCACCTGCTGCACGCCATCGGGCACTACTCGCGCAGCCTCTTCCCGGGCACCCGGGTGCGCTACGTGTCCTCGGAGGAGTTCACCAACGAGTTCATCAACTCGATCCGGGACGGCAAGGCGGACACCTTCCGCCGCCGCTACCGGGACATGGACATCCTGCTCGTGGACGACGTTCAGTTCCTCGCGAGCAAGGAGTCCACGCAGGAGGAGTTCTTCCACACCTTCAACACCCTCCACAACGCGAACAAGCAGATCGTCCTCTCGTCGGACCGGCCGCCCAAGCTGCTGACCACGCTGGAGGACCGGCTGCGCAACCGCTTCGAGTGGGGTCTGATCACCGACGTCACCCCGCCGGAGCTGGAGACCCGGATCGCGATCCTGCGCAAGAAGGCGATCCAGGAGCAACTCAACGCTCCCGCCGACGTGTTGGAGTTCATCGCGTCCCGGATCACCCGCAACATCCGGGAGCTGGAGGGTGCCCTGATCCGGGTCACCGCCTTCGCCAACCTCAACCGGGCCCCGGTGGACCTGGAGTTGGCCGGGATCGTCCTCAAGGACCTGATCCCGGGCGGGGACGAGGACGCCGGCCCGGAGATCACCGCGCAGGTCATCATGCAGCAGACCGCCGCGTACTTCGGCCTGGGCGTGGACGACCTCTGCGGATCCTCGCGCAGCCGCGTGCTGGTGACGGCCCGCCAGATCGCCATGTACCTGTGCCGGGAGCTCACCGACCTGTCGCTGCCGAAGATCGGCGCGCAGTTCGGCGGCCGCGACCACACCACGGTGATGCACGCGGACCGCAAGATCCGCTCGCTGATGGCCGAGCGCCGCTCGATCTACAACCAGGTCACCGAACTCACCAACCGCATCAAGAGCTAGCCGCCGCGGCACACCGTCGCGACACCCGCCGCGACACCACCGCACAGCGCTGCCCGGAGGGCGTCAGGAGCGATCCTGACGCCCTTTCGGCATATCCACGGGTGTGTATCCGGCGCCGGCTGGGCAGGGATGTGGTCGACGGATGATGGGCCAGTCCACAGCCCGCGCCGAACAACTGACCGGTGATTCGAAAACCCGGGGCGCGCAAGGCCGTTGTCCACAGGACGGACGCCTTCCCCGTAGTCCACAGGCCGGGGCGTCCGGAGTTATCCAGAATTCGTCCACAGGCCGGTCGCCGCTACGCTCTTCCGCGCAGGTCAGGTGCCTGTGGACTTGTGCACAACGGTTATCCACAGGGTGTGGACAATTGACGGCCCGCCAGTGGGCCATCCGGGTTGTCCACCGGTTGTCCCCAGGCTGGAGGCGGTTATCCCCAGGTTGTCCACAGCATCGTCCACAGTTCGACAACCGTGTGCCGGTGTTCATACCCTGGTGTGAAAGGCGTCACGAAAAGTTGACCGGCGCCCGTGGATAACCGGGCCCGGATCTGGGGATAGCCCTGGGGATAACCTGTGGATACCCAGCGTGCCCTGTGGGTAACGCTCGGCTGTCCACAGCGCGGCCTGCCCGTCCACAGCCGCCGTCCACACCCGCTGTGGACAAAATTCGGGCCCTGACCTGCGGAAACGAGGTTATCCACGGTTTCCACAGGCCCTACTACTACCACTACACAGTTAGACCATGAACCTGCTTTCAAAGTGGGTGGGCCCCAAATCTGTGGACAACCGCTCCCCGACATCTGTTCGGGTTGCTTCCGCCCGTCTGCCCCGTCTGTCGGCGGAGTACGTCAGACTGTCCTTGCGACTGGAAGCGGAGTGAGCAGAGCTCGGCGGACAGCCCAACCGACGATCAAGATCAGACGAACCAGAGTGCGAGCGGGAGCGCTCGATCCAGGAGGCGGTTACCGGTGAAGTTCCGGGTGGAGCGTGACGTCCTCGCGGAGGCGGTGGCCTGGGCTGCCCGCAGCCTCCCGGCACGGCCGCCGGTGCCGGTGCTGGCCGGCCTGCTGCTGACGGCACAGGAGGGCAGCCTGGCCCTGTCCGGCTTCGACTACGAGGTCTCGGCCCGGGTCGAGCTCGAGGCGGACGTCGAGGAGGCCGGCACCGTCCTGGTCTCCGGTCGACTGCTGAACGACATCTCCCGCAACCTTCCCAACAGGCCTGTGGAGATCTCCACCGACGGCCAGCGGGTCAGCGTGGTCTGCGGCAGCTCCCGCTTCACCCTCCCCACCCTCCCGGTGGACGAGTACCCGGCCCTGCCCCAGATGCCGACCGCCACCGGCACCGTCTCCGGGGACGTCTTCGCCTCCGCGGTCAGCCAGGCCGCCGTCGCCGCTGGCCGGGACGACACCCTGCCGGTGCTCACCGGCGTCCGGGTCGAGATCGAGGGCGACCGGATCACCCTGGCCGCCACCGACCGCTACCGCTTCGCCGTCCGCGACCTGCTGTGGAAGCCCGAGCAGTCGGACATCTCCGCAGTCGCCCTGGTCCCCGCCAAGACCCTGCAGGACATCGCCAAGTCCCTGGGCAGCGGCGACACCGTCTCCATCGCGCTCTCCTCGGGCGGCGCGGGCGAGGGCCTGATCGGCTTCGAGGGCGCCGGCCGCCGGACCACCACCCGGCTGCTGGAGGGTGAGTTCCCCAAGTTCCGCAGCCTCTTCCCGACCGAGTTCAACGCGATCGCCGCGATCCAGACCCAGCCCTTCCTGGAGGCGCTCAAGCGCGTCTCGCTGGTCGCCGAGCGCAACACCCCGGTCCGCCTCAACTTCGAGGAGGGCGTGCTGACCCTGGAGGCCGGTTCGGGCGACGACGCCCAGGCCACCGAGCGCATCGAGGCCTCCCTGGAGGGCGACGCCATCTCGATCGCCTTCAACCCGGGCTACCTGGAGGAGGGCCTCAAGGCCATCGACTCCGCCTACGCCCAGCTCAGCTTCACCACCCCGACCAAGCCCGCACTGCTCAGCGGCAAGGTCTCGGTGGACGCCGAGGAGGACAAGGCCTACCAGTACCTGATCATGCCGGTCCGCCTCTCCGGCTGATGCCGAGGATCGGCTGATCCCGTTCCGCGTGACCGTCCACAGGCTGTGCACACCCGCTGTGCACAGCCTGTGGACGTCTCCCCCGGTCGGCCCGACCGCAGGCGGGCCACGGCGGTTCAGCGCGTAGGCTCAAGGAGCGCGGCAACGGCGCCGCCGGCAGGCACGTCACCACAGGTAAGGACTTGGTCATGGAGCTCGGCCTCATCGGTCTCGGCAAGATGGGCGGCAACATGCGCGAGCGGATCCGCCGCGCCGGCCACACCGTCATCGGCTACGACCGCAACCCGGACATCTCCGACGTCGAGAGCCTGCAGGAGCTCGTCAGCAAGCTGCAGGGCCCGCGCGTGGTCTGGGTGATGGTCCCGGCCGGCGCCGCCACCCAGGCGACCGTCGACGAGCTCGCCGAGCTGCTCTCCCCCGGCGACGTGGTGGTCGACGGCGGCAACTCCCGCTGGACGGACGACATCAAGCACGCCGAGTCGCTGGCCGCCAAGGGCATCGGCTTCGTCGACTGCGGCGTCTCCGGCGGCGTCTGGGGCCTGGAGAACGGCTACGCGCTGATGTACGGCGGCGACGCCGAGCACGTCGCCAAGGCCAAGCCGGTCTTCGACGCGCTCAAGCCCGAGGGCGACTTCGGCTCGGTGCACGCGGGCGCGGTGGGCGCCGGCCACTTCGCCAAGATGGTCCACAACGGCATCGAGTACGCGATGATGCAGGCCTTCGCCGAGGGCTGGGAGCTGCTGGAGGCCGCCCCCGAGGTCACCGACGTGCGCGAGGTCTTCCGCAGCTGGCAGGAGGGCACCGTCATCCGCTCCTGGCTGCTGGACCTGGCCGTCCGCGCCCTGGACGACGACGAGCACCTGGCCAAGCTCAAGGGCTGGGCCGCCGACTCCGGCGAGGGCCGCTGGACCGTCGAGGCCGCGATCGACCACGCCGTGCCGCTGCCGGCGATCACCGCCTCGCTGTTCGCCCGCTTTGCCTCCCGCCAGGACGACTCGCCGCAGATGAAGATGATCGCCGCGCTGCGCAACCAGTTCGGCGGCCACGCGGTCGAGTCGAAGTAGTCCCTATCGGGGCGCAGGCCCCGGCTCCATCCACAGAAGGCGGGCGCAGTCCACAGCCATGCACGTCGCGCATCTGTCGCTCGCCGACTTCCGGTCGTACGCCCGGGTCGAGGTGCCCCTCGACCCGGGCGTGACGGCGTTCGTGGGGCCCAACGGCCAGGGCAAGACCAACCTGGTCGAGGCGATCGGCTACGTCGCCACCCTGGGCAGCCACCGGGTCGCCACCGACGCCCCGCTGATCCGGCTGGGCGCCGAGCGGGCGGTGATCCGCACCTCGGTGGTGGACCGCGGCCGATCCACCCTGGTCGAGCTGGAGCTGACTCCGGGCAAGGCCAACCGGGCCCGGATCAACCGCTCCGACAACGTCCGCCCGCGCGACGTGCTGGGCCTGCTGCGCACCGTGCTGTTCGCCCCCGAGGACCTCAGCCTGGTCAAGGGCGACCCGGGCGAGCGCCGGCGCTTCCTGGACGAGCTGCTGACCGCCCGCGCGCCCCGGCTGGCCGGCGTGCGGCAGGACTACGAGCGGGTGCTCAAGCAGCGCAACGCCCTGCTGAAGACCGCCGCGATGGCCCGCCGGGCCGGTGGCGGCAAGGGCGCGGACCTGTCCACCCTGGAGGTCTGGGACGGTCACCTGGCGCGCGCCGGCGCCGAGTTGACGGCCTTCCGGATCCAGCTGGTGGCCGCCCTGCAGCCGCTGGTGACGGCCGCGTACGGGCAGCTGGCCCCCGGCGGCGGCGAGACCACCCTGGAGTACCGCAGCTCCTTCGAGGGCGAGCTGCCGACCAGCCGCGAGCAGGCCGAGGAGCAGCTGCTGGGGGCGCTGCAGGCGGCCCGCAAGCAGGAGGTCGATCGCGGCCTCACGCTGGTCGGCCCGCACCGGGACGAGCTGGTGCTCAAGCTCGGCCCGCTGCCCGCCAAGGGCTACGCCAGCCACGGCGAGTCCTGGTCGTACGCGCTCGCGCTGCGGCTGGCCTCGTACGAGCTGTTGCGCGCCGACGGCGGTGAGCCGGTGCTGATCCTGGACGACGTGTTCGCCGAGCTGGACGCGGCCCGCCGGGACCGGCTGGCCGAACTGGTGGCCGACGGCGAGCAGGTGCTGGTGACCGCGGCGGTCGCCGAGGACGTGCCGAAGGCGCTGGCCGGTGCCCGGTTCACGGTCTCCGACGGCGCCGTGCGCCGCATCGACGCCTGACCGCGCACCCGTTCCACGACCCCCGCCGCGATCCGCGGCTGCCGAGCGCTCCCGTAGGCTGGAGGGCTCGGCGGGCGTGCGACCGCGACCGTTGTCCACAGGCTGGGGAAAGGAGATCGCCGTGAGCGAGCCGGCGGAGAACTCCCCCCAGCCCGGCACCCCCGGTACCCCCGAGCCGACCGGTGCCGATCTCGCCCGCTCCGCGCTGCGGGCGGCCCGCGCCCAGGCCCGCCAGCGCGGCGAGCAGGTCCGGGAGAAGCGCGAGGCCAAGCGGCACGGCCTGCGCAGCGGGGCCCGTTCGGACGGACGCGACCCGGTCCCACTGGGCGCGGCGCTGAACCGGTTGCTGACCGAGCGCGGCTGGGAGTCCTCGGCCGCCGTCGGCGGGGTGATGGGCCGCTGGCCGCAGATCGTCGGCCCGGACATCGCCGCGCACTGCCACCCCTCCTCCTACGACGAGGCCGCCGCGGTGCTCACCGTGCAGTGCGACTCCACCGCGTGGGCCACTCAACTGCGGTGGCTGGCGCGGCAGTTGGTGGCCCGTCTGAATCACGAGCTGGGCCACGGCACGGTCAAGACCATCAAGGTGCTGGGCCCGGCGGCGCCCGCCCGCGGCTACGGCCGGCTGCGTGCGCCGGGGAGCAAGGGGCCGGGCGACACCTGGGGGTGACCGGAACGCCGGTCCGTCGGCAGCGGCGCGGATCGGACGGCGATCTTCCGGAACCCCTGACAGCCCTCCCAGGAGCTCTGGGGCCCCCGGGCGAGTATCGGGACATGTGCAGAGGGGATTCAGGGCGGCGTATCTGCCTTCAAGGGCTGCCAAACGCCCATCTCTGTCAGTCGTACCGGTAGACTGAAAGCCAAACACTGTTGCTAGTGGCAACCGAGTCGAAACGCCGTGGTCGCACGCTCGCCCGCACGGGGCGGGGATGCGGCCCGTGCTGTGCCAGAGAGGGCGCTTCGTGGCCGATTCCGGCAACCCCAGCCAGACCCCAGACCAGTCCGACCAGGCTTCCTACACCGGTAGCAACATCCAGGTGCTGGAAGGCCTCGACGCCGTCCGCAAGCGCCCCGGCATGTACATCGGTTCCACCGGCGAGCGCGGCCTGCACCACCTGGTGCAGGAGGTCGTGGACAACTCCGTCGACGAGGCGATGGCGGGGTACGCCGACACCATCGACGTCACGATCATGGCCGACGGCGCGGTCCGGGTGGTCGACAACGGCCGAGGCATTCCGGTCGACATCGTCCCCGGGCAGGAGAAGCCGGCCGTCGAGGTCGTGCTCACCGTGCTGCACGCGGGCGGCAAGTTCGGCGGCGGCGGCTACGCGGTCTCCGGCGGTCTGCACGGCGTCGGCGTCTCCGTGGTGAACGCGCTCTCCACCCGCCTCGCGGTCGAGATCCTCCGGGACGGCCACCGCTGGACCCAGGACTACAAGATGGGCGCGCCGGTCGCCCCCCTGGTCAAGGGCGAGGCCACCGAGCGCACCGGGACCATCGTCACGTTCTGGGCCGACCCGGACATCTTCGAGACCACGGTCTACTCCTTCGAGACGCTCTCCCGGCGCTTCCAGGAGATGGCGTTCCTCAACAAGGGCCTGACCATCTCGCTGACCGACGAGCGCCCGGAGCACGCGGACGAGGACGGCAACCCGCTCTCCGTCACCTACAAGTACGACGGCGGCATCGCGGACTTCGTCACCCACCTCAACTCCCGCAAGGGCGAGGTGATCCACCCCTCGGTGATCGACTTCGAGGCGGAGGACAAGGACAAGACGATCTCCGTCGAGGTCGCCATGCAGTGGAACTCCTCGTACACCGAGGGGGTCTACAGCTTCGCCAACACCATCCACACGCACGGCGGCGGTACCCACGAGGAGGGCTTCCGCGCCGCGCTGACCGGCCTGGTGAACCGCTACGCGCGGGACAAGAAGCTGCTCCGCGACAAGGACGACAACCTCTCCGGCGAGGACATCCGCGAGGGTCTGACCGCGATCATCTCGGTCAAGCTCGGCGAGCCGCAGTTCGAGGGCCAGACCAAGGACAAGCTCGGCAACACCGAGGCGAAGACCTTCGTCCAGCGGGTCGTCCACGAGCAGCTGAACGACTGGCTGGACCGCAACCCCAACGAGGCCGCGGACATCATCCGCAAGTCCATCCAGGCCGCCACCGCGCGCGTCGCCGCCCGCAAGGCGCGCGACCTGACCCGGCGCAAGGGCCTGCTGGAGAGCGCCTCGCTGCCGGGCAAGCTGAGCGACTGCCAGTCCAAGGACCCGTCCGAGTGCGAGATCTTCATCGTCGAGGGTGACTCCGCAGGCGGCTCGGCCAAGCAGGGCCGCGACCCGCGCATCCAGGCGATCCTCCCGATCCGCGGCAAGATCCTGAACGTCGAGAAGGCCCGGATCGACAAGGTGCTGCAGAACACCGAGGTCCAGGCGCTGATCTCGGCCTTCGGCTGCGGCATCCAGGAGGACTACGACGAGTCCAAGCTCCGCTATCACAAGATCGTCCTGATGGCGGACGCCGACGTCGACGGGCAGCACATCCGCACCCTGCTGCTGACCCTGCTGTTCCGCTTCATGCGGCCGCTGGTCGAGTCCGGGTACGTGTACCTGGCGATGCCGCCGCTGTACAAGATCAAGTGGGGCAAGGACGACTTCGACTACGTCTACTCCGACCGCGAGCGCGACGCCACCATCGCGGCAGGCGTCGCGGCCGGGCGCCGGCTGCCCAAGGACGACGCGATCCAGCGCTTCAAGGGTCTCGGCGAGATGAACGCCGAGGAGCTCCGGATCACCACCATGGACCAGGCCCACCGCCTGCTGCAGCAGATCACCCTGGAGGACGCGGCCCGTGCCGACGACCTCTTCTCCGTCCTGATGGGCGAGGACGTCGAGGCCCGCCGCTCCTTCATCCAGCGCAACGCCAAGGACGTCCGCTTCCTGGACGTGTGACGGGGCCCGCCCCTGCCAGCACGGTCCAGTCACGCGTGAAAGGAAACTGACCACCAGTGGTCGACGACAACCGTCCCGACGGCGAGCAGCCGGACGCCAGCACCGCCACCACCCTGTCTGACAGCGAGGCGGGCTTCGTGTCCCGGGTCGAGCCGATCGAGCTCGAGACCGAGATGCAGCGCTCGTACCTCGACTACGCGATGAGCGTCATCGTGAGCCGCGCGCTGCCCGAGGTCCGCGACGGCCTCAAGCCGGTGCACCGGCGCGTGCTCTACGCGATGTACGACGGCGGGTACCGCCCCGAGAAGGGCTACTACAAGTGCGCCCGCGTCGTCGGCGACGTGATGGGCAACTACCACCCGCACGGCGACACCTCGATCTACGACACCGTGGTCCGCCTGGCCCAGCCGTGGTCGCTGCGGATGCCGCTGGTGGACGGCAACGGCAACTTCGGCTCCCCGGGCAACGACCCGGCCGCGGCCATGCGCTACACCGAGTGCAAGCTGATGCCGCTGGCCATGGAGATGATGCGCGACATCGACGAGGAGACCGTCGACTTCGCCGCCAACTACGACGGCCGCTCGCAGGAGCCCACCGTCCTGCCCGCGCGCATCCCCAACCTGCTGGTCAACGGCGCCACCGGCATCGCGGTCGGCATGGCCACCAACATCCCGCCGCACAACCTTCGCGAGGTCGCCTCCGGTGCCCTCTGGGCGCTGGAGCACCCGGACTCCTCCAACGAGGAGCTGCTGGACGCCCTGATCGAGCGGATCAAGGGCCCGGACTTCCCGACCGGCGCCCTGATCGTCGGCCGCCGCGGCATCGAGGAGGCGTACCGCACCGGGCGCGGCTCGATCACCATGCGCGCGGTGGTCGAGGTCGAGGAGATCCAGGGCCGCCAGTGCCTGGTGATCACCGAGCTGCCGTACCAGGTCAACCCGGACAACCTTGCGTTGAAGATCGCCGACCTGGTCAAGGACGGCAAGGTCGCCGGCATCGCCGACGTCCGCGACGAGTCCTCCTCGCGCACCGGCCAGCGCCTGGTGATCGTGCTCAAGCGCGACGCCGTCGCCAAGGTCGTGCTGAACAACCTCTACAAGCACACCGACCTGCAGACCAACTTCGGCGCCAACATGCTGGCCCTGGTCGACGGCGTGCCGCGCACGCTCTCGCTCGACGCCTTCATCCGACACTGGGTCAACCACCAGGTCGACGTCATCGTCCGACGCACCACCTTCCGCCTGCGCAAGGCCGAGGAGCGCGCCCACATCCTGCGCGCGCTGCTGCGCGCCCTGGACATGATCGACGAGGTCATCGCGCTGATCCGGGCCTCGGCGAGCGCCGACGCCGCCCGCACCGGCCTGATGGGCCTGCTCGACATCGACGAGCTCCAGGCCAACGCCATCCTGGAGATGCAGCTGCGCCGCCTGGCCGCCCTCGAGCGCCAGCGGATCATGGACGAGCACGACGAGCTGCAGCGCAAGATCGACGAGTACAACGCGATCCTGGCCTCGCCGACCCGCCAGCGGGAGATCATCTCCGAGGAGCTCACCGCGATCGTCGAGAAGTACGGCGACGAGCGGCGCTCCACCCTCATCCCCTCCGACGGCGACCTCTCCATCGAGGACCTCATCGCCGAGGAGGACATCGTCGTCACGATCACCCGTGGCGGCTACGTCAAGCGGACCCGCTCCGACCTCTACCGCTCGCAGAAGCGCGGCGGCAAGGGCGTGCGCGGTGCCCAGCTGAAGCAGGACGACATCGTCGACCACTTCTTCGTGACGACGACCCACAACTGGATCCTGTTCTTCACCAACAAGGGCCGGGTCTACCGCGCCAAGGGCTACGAGCTGCCGGACGCCGGGCGCGACGCCCGCGGCCAGCACGTGGCCAACCTGCTGGCCTTCCAGCCGGAGGAGCACATCGCCCAGGTGATGGCCGTCCGGACCTACGAGGACAAGCCGTACCTGGTCCTCGCGACCCGGGCCGGTCTGGTGAAGAAGTCCGCGCTGAAGGACTACGACTCCCCGCGCTCCGGCGGCCTGATCGCGATCAACCTGCGCCAGGACGAGGAGGGCCGGGACGACGAGCTGATCGGCGCCGAGCTGGTCTCCGCCGAGGACGACCTGCTGCTGGTCTCCAAGAAGGCCCAGTCGATCCGCTTCACCGCGACCGACGACGCCCTGCGCTCCACCGGCCGCGCCACCTCCGGCGTCAAGGGCATGGCCTTCCGCGAGGACGACGAGCTGCTCTCGATGAACGTCGTCCGCCCGGGAACCTACGTCTTCACCGCCACCGACGGCGGGTACGCCAAGCGCACCGGTGTGGACGAGTACCGTGTCCAGGGACGCGGCGGCTACGGCACCAAGGCGGCGAAGATCGTCGAGGGCCGGGGCTCGCTCGTCGGCGCGCTCGTGGTCGACGAAACCGACGAGATCATGGCGATCACCCTCTCGGGTGGGGTGATCCGCACGAGGGTTTCCGAGGTTCGTGAAACCGGACGTGACACGATGGGCGTCCAACTGATCAACCTCGGAAAGCGCGACGCTGTCGTGGGCATGGCCCGCAACGCCGAAGCCGAGGACGAGGAGCCGGCGGAGGACGAGATCGCCGGCACCGAGTCCACCGAGCCGGCCGAGGGTGCGGAGACGGCGGTCGACGGAGACGTCGAGGCCTGAACCGAACCGCAGACCGGTGTCGCCGCGTCCCCCACAGTGGGCGTGGCGACACCGGACGCCGACCAGTTCCGGGCAATCCCGCCGGGCGCTGGATGACGAGTGACGAAGCAGGGCGGCGCCGCCGCCCTGGTGGGAAGTGCGGGAGGACCAGGTGAGTGGAGCCACGGGTGCTGCGGGAGGGACCTCCGGCGGCCGTCCGGGCGCGCAGGGCGGGGGTTCGTACGGCGTCCCGCAGCCGCCGACCGAGCACTCGACCGCGTCCACCTCGCTGATGCCGCAGGCCGGCGGCGCGGGTCAGGGCGGCGCGGCCTACGGTGGCCAGACGCCCCCGCCGCCGGGGGGCTCCCCGGCGGCCGGCTCGGGGGGCTTCTCCCAGCCGACCACGTACGCCAAGGGGCAGCCGACCCCGCCCCGGGGCACCCCCGTTCCCGGGGCGGCGCGCCGCCCCGCCGGAGCGCCCGCGGCCCCGCCCGCGGCGGCGGCCGCCGCCGCGGGCCCCGGCCTCGGCCGGACCCGCAAGGCCCGGCTGCGGGTGACCAAGGTCGACCCGTGGTCGGTGATGAAGGTCAGCTTCCTGCTGTCGCTGGCCGTCGGCATCATCATCATCGTGGCCTCGGCGGTGCTGTGGATGACGCTGGACTCGCTCGGCGTCTTCGACTCGCTGACCAAGACCCTCAAGGACGTCACGGGCTCGGACAGCAACGGCGGCCTCAACCTGATGGACTACGTCGGCTTCGGCAAGGTGATGACCTTCACCACGCTGATCGCCGTGGTCGACGTCGTCCTGCTGACCGCCCTGTCCACCCTCTCCGCGTTCATCTACAACGCGGCGGCCGGCTTCACCGGCGGCATCGAGCTGACCCTGGCCGAGGAGGACTGATCCCGGCCGGATCCTGACTCACACTCAGTTTCCCGTCCACGGACGGAATGTACGGGCCCCACCGACTGTTGCAGCCGGTGGGGCCCGTCGGCATTCGGGTGACAGCCGGCACCCCGCGGCGTGCCGCCCGGAATCCGGTCGGCCGCGGTGGGATTTGCTGGGTGGCGCCCGTTCCGCGCCTGGGAGTGCCGCAGGCCGCCCCCGGTCCGTACGGCCGGGTCAGGAGAGGTTCAGCAGGACGACTGGACGGAGGCGCGCGGTGGCGAAGCTCGCAGGTCAACTGGTCGAGGCCCTGGACGGGCTGTTGGGGGTCCCGGCACCGCTGCGGGTGCAGGCCTGGGACGGCAGCGTCGCCGGGCCGCCGGGGGCCCCCACCGTGGTCCTGCGCAACCGCCGGGCACTGCGCCGGCTGCTCTGGCAGCCGGGCGAGCTGGGCCTGGCCCGGGCCTACGTCTCGGGGGACCTGGAGATCGCCCCCGGCACCGACCTCTACGAGGTGCTCTCGGTGGTCGGTCGGTTCGCCGAGCGGCCGGAGATCCGCACGCTCCACCTCGGGCCGCGCGACGTCGTCGGCGCCAAGGGCCGACAGGTCCTCGCGGCCCTCCTGCGGGCCGGGGCGCTCGGCCCCGAGCCGGCCCCGCCCCAGGAGGAGGTCAGGAAGGCCGAGGGGCGGCTGCACAGCCGCCACCGGGACCGTGCGGCCATCAGCCACCACTACGACGTCGGGAACGACTTCTACGGCCTCGTGCTGGGCCCCTCGATGGTCTACTCGTGCGCCTACTGGACGCCGGAGGCGAAGAGCCTGGAGGCCGCCCAGGAGGCCAAGCTCGACCTGATCTGCCGCAAGCTCGGCCTGCGGCCCGGGATGCGGCTGCTCGACGTCGGCTGCGGCTGGGGATCGCTGCTGCTGCACGCGGCGGAGCACTACGGCGTCACCGCGGTCGGCGTCTCCATCTCCAGGGAACAGGTCGCGCTGGCCCGTGCGCGGGTCGAGGAGGCCGGCCTGGCCGACCGGGTCGAGGTCCGCCTCCAGGACTACCGGGAGATCACCGACGGGCCGTTCGACGCGATCTCCAGTGTCGGGATGGCCGAGCACGTCGGCGCCGAGCAGTACCGGGTCTACGCCGAGGGCCTGTACCGGCTGCTGGCGCCCGGCGGCCGGCTGCTCAACCACCAGATCGCCCGCCGCCCCGACCACCCCGGTGAGCCGTACCGCGCCAGCCCCTTCATCGACCGCTACGTCTTCCCCGACGGTGAGCTCTCCCCCGTCGGTTCCACCGTGGCCCGGCTCGAGGAGGCCGGCTTCGAGGTCCGGGACGTCGAGTCGCTGCGCGAGCACTACGGGCTGACCCTGCGCGAATGGGTGGCCAACCTCGAGGCGCACTGGACGGAGGCGGTCCGGCTGGTCGGCCGCGGCCGGGCCCGGGTCTGGCGGCTGTACATGACGGCCTGCGCGCTCGCCTTCGAGCAGAACCGGATCGGGATCAACCAGGTCCTCGCCGTCCGCAGCACCGAGGAGGGCGCGGCGGGCCTCCCGTCGACCCGCGAGCAGTGGCTGCTGCGACCCGCCGCCCTCCCGCCGCGGCCGACCGCCGGGATCCACGCCGCAGGCCGGGCCGACCCGGATTTGGGGGATCGGCCGTCGGTCCGCTAATCTTTCAGTGCGGCAAGGGCCTATAGCTCAGACGGTTAGAGCGCTTCCCTGATAAGGAAGAGGCCACAGGTTCAAGTCCTGTTAGGCCCACCACCGCGAAGGCCCCGGAGTGATCCACTCCGGGGCCTTCGACGTTTTCGCGGATCGGGCGGATTCCGGTACGCTCTCTGTTCGGCGAGGGCCTATAGCTCAGACGGTTAGAGCGCTTCCCTGATAAGGAAGAGGCCACAGGTTCAAGTCCTGTTAGGCCCACCTCCCCGAAGGGCCCGGAGTGATCCACTCCGGGCCCTTCGGCGTTCGCGCCCGCTCGTGCCCCTCGGGAGGCCCGGCGGACCGGGCCTGACCGGGGATTCCCGGGCCGGCCGCACGCCGGCGCGGCGCCCGGCAGAAGGTGCTGCGTCAATCCTCGGACCGGACCGCCGGGTTGGCCGCACCGGTGGCTGGTCACGATTGGGATACCGGTGTGTATCATCGGCCGCAAGGGCAGTCTGGCACCCGGCCGCCCGTTTGCGCTCGAAACACATCTGGACTCGTCGGACCGGTCAATCCGGCCGGATCCGGCTCTTGAGTCCGTCAACGCAAGAAGGACGAGGTCCCGCGGTGAAGAAGCTTCTCCTGGTCGCCCTGGTCGCCCTCGGCGGCTTCTTTGTCTACCGTCAGGTCCAGGCGGACCGCGCCGAGCAGGACCTGTGGACCGAGGCCACCGACCCGGTCCCGGCCGGTCGCTGAGCCCCGGGCGATCTGACGATCGACGGTCTTCGGAGGCGCCGACCCGCGCCTCCCGGGCCGGCCGGCCCGGTCTACCGACCGGACCGGCCGGTCCCCTTCAGGGGACGGCGCTGGGAAACGCGCCGGAACCCGGTACGCTAGTGCCCGTTGGCACCGGCGGTGCCGTCGAGGGGCATTAGCTCAGTTGGTAGAGCGCTGCCTTTGCAAGGCAGATGTCAGGAGTTCGAGTCTCCTATGCTCCACAGTTCACAGCAGTCGCCGATCGGCCGCTGACCAGGATCCTGGTCAGCGGCCGATCGGCGTTTCCGGGCCTCGCCGCGTCTTCCGCACGGTCAGTCCGTCGTGGGGCCCTCGTCGTCGACGGGTTTGCCGGGCTCGACGGCTTCCGCCTCGGGACCGGAGCCGTTCACCGGGGCGGTGGCGGCGTGCGCGCCGGCCGGCCGGGACTCCTGCGCCGCCGGGGGCTCGACCAGCCACTCCGGGTTGCTGTGCCGGCGCCACCACTGCCAGGCCACCAGGCCGCTGCCGATCGCCACAAGGCCGGCCACGGCGAGGCCGGTGGCCCAGCCGTTGCACCGTTCCTTCCGGGCGTTCCGGGCGGCCAGCTCGCTGATCTCGGCCGAGCTGACGTGGCCGTGCAGGGCGGTCAGCGCGGCGGCTCCCCGGGTCTGGGCCTCCTGGGCGACCGGGACGACCGCGGCGCGGGCGTCGTCGACCGCCTGGGCCACCCTGGGGACGACCGTGGTGCGCGCCTGGTCCGCGGCCCGGGCGGCGGAGATGCGGGCCGCCAGGGCGGCCTCCTGGGCCCGGTGGAGGGCCTTCAGGGCTTGCTGCTGGGCCTCCGGCGGCAGGCTGGCGAAGGCATGGCCGAACTGTGGGGCGAGGTGCTTGTCGTACTGGACGCGGAGATTGTGGCCGGCCTGGGTGGCCATCGGTCCGAGGGCGTCCAGGGCGGGGCCGAGGCGTTGCTTGGCGCCCTCCGCGACCTGTGCGGCGGTGTCCCGGGTCCTGGTGGCCGTCTCACGGGCTGAGTCCGAAAAGCTCACGAGTCTCTCCTCCTGGGTGGCGTCCTTTACGCACATATCCACCTGAATGCTGATCATGCATCCTGATTTGTCCGATGGCACGTCGGGTGGGCCGTACGCGGTCCCCCGGGAGCTGTGGCTCGGTGGGGCGTTCGGGTGGGGCGGGATGCGGCGGAGCGGGCCGTGGGGCGGGGGTGCGGCAGTAGGCTGACTTTTTTGGAGGTCGTGAACCGGAAGGGGACCCGCTGATGCGCCCGGACGAGCCGCGGTCGTCGGCCGATCGGTCCCCGGAGGCCGGGTTGCCCGGCTGCCACCGACACCCCCAGGTGCCCACCGGGGTCTCCTGCACCCGCTGCGAGCGGCCGATCTGCCCGCAGTGCATGGTGACCGCCGCGGTGGGCTTCCAGTGCCCCGAGTGCGTCGGCACGGGGCACGCGGGGACCCGGCGGGCGACCACCCGGTTCGGCGGGGCGCCGACCGTCGACGGCGGGCTGGTCACCAGGCTGCTGATCGGGACCAACGTGGTGGTCTGGCTGCTGGCCGCCTACGTGCTCACGCCACGGCTGGGCCAGACCTGGTCGCTGTTCAGCGCCGGACGGGACGTCCTCGGCGGTCCGGCCGGCCTCGCCGACGGCCCGGACCAGTGGTACCGGCTGCTGACCGCCACCTTCCTGCACCTGGAGTGGTGGCACATCGGGCTGAACATGCTGGTGCTGCTCCGGCTCGGTCCGCCGCTCGAGGAGGCGCTCGGCCGGCTCCGCTTCCTGGCCCTCTACCTGCTCTCCGGTCTGGGCGGCAGCACCTTCGGCTTCCTGGTGGCCGGCGACTTGATGAACTCGGTGGGGGCGTCCGGGGCGATCTTCGGGCTGATCGGCGCCACGATCGTGATGCAGCTGCGGAACAAGGGCCCGCTGGCCATGGTGATGGCGTTCCTGGTCTTCAACCTGGTCGTCACCTTCTCGCGTCCCGGCATCGACTGGCGGGCGCACCTGGGCGGCCTGGCGGTGGGCGCGCTGACCGCGGCCGGCCTGATGTACGCCCCGCGCGAGCGCCGCGGCCTGGTCCAGGGGCTGACGGTGGCCGGGGCGCTGGCCCTGGAGGCGGGGATGCTGCTGATCGGGATGTCGCTCTACGGCGCCTGAGGACTCGGGCGTTTGTCCACAGCGGGTGCGGGGTTGTGCACAGGCTGTGCGTCGCCCCCGGTGCGGACGGCTGTTCTACGCGTGTCCTGCTGTGCGATTTCCCCGGTTCCCGGGATGGTGCGCACGGCTGTGGGCGGTCCCCCCGGGAAAGTTATCCACAGGCTGGGGAGACTTTTCCCCAGTGTGGATAACCATGTGGATAAGCCTGACAGTCCGATGGTGGGGATAACCGACCGGATGCCCGCCCGCGTCCGGGCACGCCTGACCGCCGCCCCGGGACGAGCGATCCGGAGCGGCGGGAATCGGCCCTTCCGGGCCTCAGGACGAGCGGGTCGTCACTTCCACTGGGTGGAGACGCCGAACCCCGCGGCGATGAAGCCGAAGCCGACCAGGATGTTCCAGTTCCGCCAGCTCTCGACCGGGTAGGTGCCGCTGGTCACGTAATAGGTGACGATCCACACCAGGCCGATCAGGAACAGTGCCAGCATCAGCGGCGCGACCCAACCGCGGCCCGAGCTGATCTTCACCGCGGCCGCGGTCGGCGGGGTGTAGTCGGACTTCTTGCGGAGTCGAGACTTCGGCACGAGGGGTTCTCCTGTCGATGCGCTGGAAGACCGCGCAGGGGTGCAGCGGGTGAGTCGGTCGGCGGTCGGCCGTGGGAACGCACTGAGGGACGCTCCGCACGTGCCACCGGCGTCCGTTAGCGTAGTGGCTCGGCGGGTCCTGAGGAGATAAGGGTACGGTGACTAATTTGTCGATTCCCCCTGAGCCGGTCCGTACCCGCCGCTCCGATATCCGAATTGTCGGACGTGCCCTGACCTGCGCGGTCTTCGCGCTCGCCGGACTGCTCTTCTACATCAGCGCGCAGACCGCCCGCGGCACCGACCTGCGGACCGACAACTCGCTGCTGAGCCTCGGCGACGTGATCCGCCAGCGCAGCGCGCAGAACCAGCAGGCGCAGTCCCAGCTCGCCGACCTCCAGGCCCGTGCCCAGGACCTCACCGAGCAGCAGGGCCACAGCCCCGCCGACGCGGCGCAGCTGGACGGCCTGCGGCTCGGCGCCGCCCTGGAGCCGCTGCAGGGCGGCGGACTGAGCGTCACCCTCAACGACGCCCCGCCGAACGCCACCGCGCGCATCCCCGGGGTCCCCGAGCCCGGCGTCAACGACCTGGTCATCCACCAGCAGGACATCCAGGCCGTGGTCAACGCGCTGTGGCGGGGCGGCGCGGAGGGCGTGCAGGTGATGGACCAGCGGCTGATCTCCACCAGCGCCGTCCGCTGCGTCGGCAACACCCTGCTGCTGCAGGGCCGGGTCTACTCCCCGCCGTACGTGGTCAAGGCGGTGGGGAAGACCGAGGCGCTGCGCTCGGCCGTCGACGCGGACCCGACGATCCGCAACTACCTGAAGTACGTCCAGGCCTACGGGCTGGGCTGGAAGGTCCAGGAGAGCGGCGACCTGACACTGCCGGGCTACTCCGGCACCACCGAGCTGCGGTCGGCGGGCGGGCAGTAGCGGACCGGCCTCGCGGCCGTGGAAGCCGGGTCTACTCTTGACCCAGCCTGCTACGACGAGGGAGCACCATGTACGGCTTCATCTGGCGTCACCTCCCGGGGAACACCCTGATCAAGGCCGTCCTTTCGGTGCTCCTCATCCTGGGGATCGTCTACCTGCTCTTCACCTACGTCTTCCCGTGGGCGGAACCGTTGCTCCCCTTCGGTGACGTCACAGTGGACGGCGGCGACGGCGCCGCGGCCGGTTGAACCGGCGGCCCCGGCACCTCCATCCAGCACCGCCATCCGGCACCGCATCCCACGGAGACCACGCGCGCATGACCACCCAGTCGAACCCGCCCCGCATCCTGGTGGTGGACAACTACGACAGCTTCGTCTTCAACCTGGTCCAGTACCTGTACCAGCTCGGTGCCACCTGCGAGGTGGTACGCAACGACGAGGTGACCGTCGAGCACGCCGTCCGCCGCGCCGGGGCGGAGGGCTTCGACGGGGTGCTGCTCTCCCCCGGGCCCGGCGCGCCGGAGGAGGCCGGGGTCTGCATCGAGATGGTGCACCACTGCGCGCGGATCGGGCTGCCGGTGTTCGGCGTCTGCCTGGGCCTGCAGTCGCTCGCGGTCGCGTACGGTGCGGTGGTCGGCCGGGCGCCTGAGCTGCTGCACGGCAAGACCTCGCTGGTCGAGCACGAGGACGGCGGGGTGTTCGAGGGCCTGCCCTCGCCGCTGACCGCGACCCGCTACCACTCGCTCGCGGTCGAACCGTCCACCGTTCCGGCGGAGTTGGTGGTCACCGCGCGGACCGAGAGCGGTGTGATCATGGGCCTGAGGCACCGTGAACTGCCGGTCGAGGGCGTGCAGTTCCACCCGGAGTCGGTGCTCACCGAGGGCGGGCACCGGATGCTCGCCAACTGGCTCGCCGAGTGCGGCTTCCCGCAGGCCGTGGACCGGTCGGCCGGGCTCGCCCCGGTGATCGGCCGGGGCTGAGCGGCGTGACCACGCTGCGTCCGGAGGGGCGTTACCAGCCGGAGGCGGACCCGTACGGCGGCGCGCGGCAGTTCGACGGCGCCCAGCCGTATGCGGGCCCGCAGTACGGCGACGGCACCGGCACCGCCCCGTACCAGCAGGCGTTCCCGGCCCAGACCGCGCCCGAGGACGCCTGGGGCGTCTACGAGCAGGCCGAGGAGCCCCTCGCGGGCGGGCCCGAGTACCCCTGGCTGCCCGACCAGACCCTCCAGCTGCGACTGCCCGCCGGGGTCGGCGCGTCGGCCGCCGAGCCGGCCCCGCCCACCGGCGGCCGGGCCGAGCGTCGACGGGCCGCCCAAGGCCGTCCGGCGATCCGGTCGGGCAACGGGCGGCGCCGGGCGGGCGGCCGGGCCGCCGGACGGGTGCGCCCCAAGGAGTCCGCGGTCGTCGTGGCCGCCCGAGCCGTCGGCGAGCTGTGCATAACGCTCGGCGTGGTGATGCTGCTCTTCGTCGCCTACCAGCTCTGGTGGACCAACGTGCAGGCCGACGCGGCCGCCAGCGGGGCCCGCAACCAGCTGGAGCAGCAGTTCGACGCGGCCCAGGCACCCGCGCAGCCGGGGCAGCCGGCTCCGGACCCGAACAAGCCCGAGGTGTTCGAGCCCGGCAAGGGCTTCGCCATCATCTACCTGCCCAAGCTGGGGCTGAAGTTCCCGATCGCCGAGGGCACCTCCAAGTCGGCGGTGCTCGACAAGGGCCTGGTCGGCCACTACCCCGGCACCGGGATGCCCGGCGACCAGGCGGGCAACTTCGCGCTGGCCGCCCACCGCAACACCCACGGCGAGCCGTTCCGGTACATCAACCAGCTCTCCAAGGGCGACAAGGTCGTGGTGGAGACCGCCGCCGGGTACTACACCTACGAGATCACCGGGGGCATCCCGGAGACCTCCCCCAGCAACGTGAGCGTGATCAAGCCGGTGCCGAACGGCGCCGGGTACGCCGGCCCCGGCCGCTACATCACGCTGACCACCTGCACCCCGGAGTTCACCTCCAAGTTCCGTCTCATCGTCTTTGGGAAGATGATCGAGGAACGGCCGCGCAGCCAAGGCAAGCCGGCGGCGATCACGGGCGGGTAGCCGCCCGGACGCCCGGCCCGGAGGGGAGCACCGGACATGCAGGACGACGAGGCCGCGCAGTCGGCCGAACCGGGGCAGGACGCCTTCCCCCCGCCCGGGCAGCGGGCCGGGCGGGGGAGGCGCCGGGCGCTGGCCGCGCTCGGGGTGTTCGGCGAGCTGCTGATCACCCTGGGCCTGGTGCTCGGCCTGTTCGTGGCCTACTCGCTGTGGTGGACCAACGTGCAGGCCGACCGCTCGGCGTCGGAGGCCGCCGACCGGCTGCGCGGCGCCTGGGCCGCGGGCCCGACCGCCGCCCCCTCGGCCGCGCCCGGGACCACCCCCGCCCCCGGCGCCCCGCCCGGGCCGGCGCAGTTCGCGGCCGGGGACGACGTGGGCTTCCTGCACGTCCCGGCGATGGGCAGGGACTTCCAGGTGCTGATCCGGATGGGCACCTCCACCGAGGTCCTGGACGAGGGTGTGGCGGGCGTCTACGAGCAGCCGTACAAGGCCGCGCTGCCCTGGGACCAGGCGGGCAACTTCGCGCTGGCCGCCCACCGGGACGGCCACGGCGCCAAGTTCCACGACCTGGACGCCGTCCACAAGGGCGACGCGGTCGTCGTCGAGACCAAGGACAAGTGGTACGTCTACAAGGTCGACAGCACCCTGCCGGAGACGTCCAAGTTCGACACCGGCATCGTGGCGCCCGTCCCGGCCCGCTCCGGGTACGCCGGCCCCGGCCGCTACATCACCCTGACCACCTGCACGCCGGTCTACACCTCGCGCTACCGGATGGCGGTCTGGGGGAGCCTGGTGCGGGTGGACGACATGGACGCCAAGCGCACTCCGCCGCCGGAGCTGCGCCACTCCTGAGGCCTCGTGAGGTCTGGTGGGGCCTCGTGGGGCCTCATGGGGGTCGAGAACGCCCGAGGGCCCGCCGCATCCGCTGCGGCGGGCCCTCGGGCGTCGCTGTCCGGCCCTACCGGGCTCCGGGTCCCCGGTTCAGTTGAACCAGGGGAATATCGGAGGCCTAGTGGTCCCCTTTGGCGGGTGGGGTGGTGGGGTCGCCCCCTTTCGGGGGGTCGGCCGGCTTGGTGAGCAGCTGGACCTGGGTGTTCGGGTCCAGCGGGGTGCCGGCCCCCGGGGTGCTCATCTGGACGATCGCGTTCGGGTCCTGAGGGCCGATCACGCTGTAGCCGAGGCCGGCCTTCGACAGCGCCGCGATGGCGTCCGACAGCTTGAGGTTCTGCACCGGCGGGACCTGGGCCTTGTCCGGGGCCTTGTAGATCGTCAGCGCGATCTTCGTGTTGGCCGCGGCCTTGGAGTTGGCCTGGAGGGACTGCGCGGCGACGGTGTTGATCTTGGACGGGTCGGGGGCCGCCGCCGTCTTCGAGGAGTCGACCTGGAAGCCGAGGCCCGTCAGCGTGCTCTCCGCGGCCTCCTTCTGGGCGCCGACCACGTTCGGGACGTTGATCTTGGTCTTGCCCTGCGAGACCGTCAGCTTGATCGGGGCGGTCGGGTCCGCGGTCTGGTTGGCCGCCGGGTCCTGGCCGGTGACGGTGTCCTGCGGGGCGGTGTCGTCGTCCTTGTACTCGGGGGTGCCGACGTTGGTGAAGCCGGCCGCGGCCAGGGCCTGCAGCGCCTGGTCCTTGGGCTTGCCGACCACGTTCGGGACCTGCGCCTTGGCCGGGCCGGTGGAGACCTGCACCGTGATGGTCGCGGTCTCGGCGATCTGGCTGCCGGCCGTCGGGTTCTGGGTGCAGACCTGGTCCTTCTTGACGGCGGCGTCAGGACAGGCGATCTTCTCGCCCTCGGTCACCACGAGCTTGGCACCGGCCGCCGCGGCGGCGGTCTTGGCCTCGGCCAGGCTCCTGCCGACCAGGTTCGGGGCGGTGACCTTCGCGGCGTCCTTGCCCTTGTCGTTGCCGAACATCGCCTGGGCCACGAAGAAGGTGCCGACCAGGACCAGTACGGCGGCCACCGCCAGCACGATCCAGGAGGTGTTGCTCTTCTTCGGCCGGTCCTCGCCGCGCCGGCCGCCGCCCTGGCCGTAGCCGTCGTCGCCGCCCGCGCCGCCGCCGTGGGTCTGGCCGTAGCCGTCGTCCTGGTAGCCGCCCTGCCCGTAGCCGGGCTGCCCGCCGGCCTGCGGCAGGACGGTGGTCGGGCCGCCGCCGGGCTGCTGCGGCAGCATGTTGGTCTGGCCGTACGGGTCGTGCTGCTGCGGGTAGCCGTTCTGGTCGTAGCCGTAGCCGGCGCCCATGCCGTACGCGGCCTGCTGGGCGGCCGCCACCGGCAGGCCGTCGAGGAAGCGCTCGATGTCGTCGCGCATCTCGTCGGCGCTCTGGTAGCGGTAGTCGCGGTCCTTGGCGAGCGCCTTCAGCACGATCGCGTCGATCTCGGGGCGCACCTCGGGGTCGAAGACCGACGGCGGCTGCGGCTCCTCCCGGACGTGCTGGTAGGCCACCGCGACCGGCGAGTCGCCGACGAACGGCGGCCGGACGGTCAGCAGCTCGTAGAGCAGGCAGCCGGTGGAGTAGAGGTCGGAGCGGGCGTCGACCTGCTCGCCCTTGGCCTGCTCGGGGGAGAGGTACTGGGCGGTGCCGATGACGGCAGAGGTCTGCGTCATGGTCATCCCGGCGTCGCCCATCGCGCGGGCGATGCCGAAGTCCATCACCTTGACGTTGCCCTGCCGGGTCAGCATCACGTTGGCGGGCTTGATGTCGCGGTGCACGATGCCGGCCCGGTGCGAGTACTCCAGGGCCTGGAGGATGCCGATGGTCATCTCCAGCGCCCGCTCGGGCAGCAGCCGGCGGCCGGAGTGCAGCAGCTCGCGCAGCGTGGACCCCTCGACGTACTCCATCACGATGTACGGGATGGAGATGCCGTCGATGTAGTCCTCGCCCGTGTCGTACACGGCGACGATCGCGGGGTGGTTCAAGGACGCCGCCGACTGTGCCTCGCGGCGGAAGCGGGCCTGGAACGACGGATCCCGGGCCATGTCGGCCCGGAGCGTCTTCACTGCGACGGAACGGCCGAGCCGGGTGTCATGGGCGAGGTAAACCTCGGCCATGCCGCCGCGTCCGAGGACGCCGCCGAGCTCGTACCTGCCGCCTAGGCGACGAGGCTCTTCCATAGTTCCGACCCTCTCCCTCACCCGCCGGTGAGGTTGTGACGTAGGTGTCCCCGCACGCTCTGGGTGACGCCGCGCGGTCCGCTACCGGTTCTCCGGCCGGGCCGTTCGGTGCCTCGCGGGCGGCAACGGGCACACCCGCTGCTGGCGGATACGCTACCGGTCGCACCCCATCGGACCGGAGTCAGCCGTCGGCCGATATCAGACCGGTATCCGGACGGGGGTGCCGATCGTGACATTCCCCTCACCCGCGACCCGGCTCGTTACTTGCCGAGTGCGGCCTGCATCACCGCCTTGGCGATCGGGGCCGCGAGCCGCCCGCCGCTGATGCCGTCGCGGTTCTGGGAGCCGTCCTCGACGACCACCGCGACCGCGACCGACCGGCCGTCCGAGGCCTTGGCCCACGAGGTGAACCAGGCGAAGGGCAGTCCGGCGTTGTCCTCGCCGTGCTGCGCGGTGCCGGTCTTGCCGCCGACCTGCAGACCGGGGATCTTGGCGTTGGTGCCGGTGCCGCTCTCGACCACCGAGACCATCAGGTCCTGCATCTTCTGCGCGGTGGCCGGGCTCATCGCCTGGGAGAACTGCTTCTCGGTGTGCTTGGAGATGGTGGTCAGCGAGGCCGAGCGCTCCTGGTCGACCAGGTACGGCTGCATCAGGCTGCCGTTGTTGGCGATCGCGGCGGAGACCATGGCCATCTGCAGCGGGGTGGCGCGGGTGTCGTGCTGGCCGATCGAGTCCTGGGCGGTGCCGTCCAGGCTGGCGCTGTCCGGGAAGATGCTCTTCTCCGAGCGGACCGGGGTGTCGACGGTGCTGTTGAAGCCGAACTTCTCGGCCTGCGCCCGCATCTTCTCCTTGCCCAGGTCGGCGCCCATCTTGGCGAACACCGTGTTGCAGGACTGGTCCATCCCGGACTTGACGGTGGCGTTCTCGCAGCGCTCGTTGGGGCTCTCGTTCTTCAGCTGCGTGGTGGTGTTGGGCAGCGTGTACGGCTCCGGGGTCGACGTGGTGTCGTCGACGTTCTGGTAGAGGCCGTTCTCGAACGCCGCGGTCGCGGTGACCAGCTTGAAGGTCGAGCCGGGCGGATAGGTCTCCTTCAGCGCCCGGTTGAGCATCGGCTTGTTCGGGTCCGCGTTGAGGTCCGTCCAGGCCTTGGAGTCGGCCGAGTCGCTGCCGGAGAAGGTCCCCGGGTCGTAGGACGGGGTGGAGACCAGCGCCAGGATCGCGCCGGTCTTCGGGTCGATCGCGACCGCCGCGCCCTTCTTGTTGCCCAGGCCGTCGTAGGCGGCCTTCTGGACCTTGGCGTCGATGGTGGTGAGGACGTCGCCGCCGCGCTTCTGCTCACCGGTCAGCATGTCCAGGGTGTTGCGGAAGAACAGCCGGTCGTCCGTCCCGGAGAGGATGCCCTCCTCCAGGTTCTCCAGCTGGCTGGAGCCGAAGACCTGGGAGGAGTAGCCGGTCACCGGGGCGTACATCGGGGCGTCGACCCAGGAGCGCTTGTACTTGTAGCGCAGGCCGTTGACGAAGTCGGACTTCGTGACCGGCTGGCCGCTGACGATGATGTTGCCGCGCGGGTGGGCGTAGCGGTCGTACACCTGGCGCTTGTTGTTCTTGTCGTTCGCCCAGGACTCGGCCTGGACGCCCTGGACCCAGTTGGTGCGCACCATCAGGGCCAGGATCAGTACGAGGCAGAAGATCGAGACCCGGCGGATCGGCTTGTTCATCGGGCGGGTCCTCCCTGGCCCTCGGTGGCCGGGGCCGGTTCGGCCCCGGGTCGGCGGGCGCTGTCGCTGATCTTCAGCAGGATCGCGACCAGCGCCCAGTTGGCGACCACGGACGAACCGCCCTGAGCGAGGAACGGCATGGTCATACCGGTGAGCGGGATCAGCCCGGTGACACCGCCGGCCACCACGAACACCTGGATCGCCATCGCCGAGGCGAGGCCGACGGCGAACAGCTTGCCGAAGGGGTCGCGGGCGGCGATCGCGGTGCGCAGGCCGCGCTGGACCAGCAGGGCGTACAGCAGGAAGATCGCCATCAGGCCGGTGAGCCCGAGCTCCTCGCCGAAGGAACCCAGGATGAAGTCGCTCTTGGCGGCGAAGGCGATCAGCCAGGAGCGGCCCTGGCCCAGGCCCGAGCCGGTGACCCCGCCGGAGCCGAGCGCCATCAGCGACTGGCCGATCTGCTCGGTGGCGCCCTTCGGCGGGTGCGGGCCGAAGGCGGCCATCGGGTCGAGCCAGGCGTTGATGCGGACCTTCACGTGGTCGGCGGTCGAGGCGACCGCCACCGCGCCGCCGACCGACATCAGCAGGCCGAACAGGATCCAGCTGGTCCGCTCGGTGGCGACGTAGAGCATCACCACGAACAGGCCGAAGAACAGGAAGGACGTGCCCAGGTCGTTCTCGAAGATCAGGATCAGCAGGCTGAGCAGCCAGATCACGACGATCGGGCCGAGGTCGCGGCCGCGCGGCAGGTAGAGGCCCATGAAGCGGCGGCTGGCCAGCGCCAGGGCGTCCCGCTTGACCATCAGGTAGCCGGCGAAGAACACCGTCAGGATGATCTTGGCGAACTCGCCGGGCTGGATGGAGAAGCTGCCCATCCGGATCCAGATCTTGGCGCCGAAGTCCTCGTCCCGGGACGGGAAGAAGGCCGGCGCGGCGAGCAGGACCAGGGCCACCACCATCGAGATGTAGGTGTAGCGCTGGAGCACCCGGTGGTCCTTCAGCAGGACCATCACCGCGATGAAGCCGGCGATCCCGAGGCCCGACCACATCAGCTGGTTCTCGGCCGCCGGGTAGTTGCCCCTGAGCAGCTTCCCGGCCTTGTCCAGCCGCCAGATCATCACCACCCCGAGGCCGTTCAGCAGGGTGGCGATCGGCAGCATCAGCGGGTCCGCGTACGGCGCGAAGCGGCGCACCAGCAGGTGCGCGACCAGCGCCAGGGCGCCCATGCCGAGCCCGTAGCCGAGCATGCCCGCGGGCAGCTTGGAGTCCATCGCCAGGCCGACGTTGGCGTACGCGAGGACCGGCAGCAGTACCGCGAAGAGCAGCAGGGCCAGCTCGGTGTTGCGCCGGTTCGGCGCCTCCTGCGGGGAGATGGTGGTGTTGCCCCGTCGACGGGGGACGGCCCGCTCGGCCGACGCCCGGCGCCGACCGGACCGCTCGCTGTCTTCGCTCAGGTTGTAGCTGCTCACGTGGTGACCGCTCCCTGACGGCCGGCAAGCCCGCTCGGGGCGGTCCTATGTCGGATCACGGACGTCACTGCTTCGGGCAAGAGTTGGCCCGGCTGAGTTCGTCTTCGGTCAGCGGGTTCTGGTCGCCCTGCGCGCCGGCCGCCGGAGGAGTGGCGTTCGGTGCGGGCGCGGTCGCGCCCGGCGTGGGCGTGCTCGGGGGGGTCGTGCCCGGGGCCGTCGGGGTCGGCGTGGTCGAGGGCGCGGCGGTCGGGGCCGCCGCGGCCGGGCCGCGGTTCTTCTCGCCCGGGGTCGGCGTGGTCGCCAGGAACGCGGCATGGGTGGCCTGCGTCGCCTGGGTGCCCTGCGCCGGTGCCGCCGCCTTGGCGGCCCGCTGGCAGAGCTGGACCCAGCCGTCGAGCTCCTGGACGGTCGTCTGCGCGTCGTTCAGGCTGCTGACCGAGATGGTCTTGTTCACGTGGGCGCGCTGGTCCTGCGGCAGCCACTTGAGCTGGATGCCGCTGTACGAGTCGTGCACCGAGGACAGGCTCAGGCCGGCCAGGCTCTGGTTGATGCCCTGGTAGACCGCGACGTGGTCGCCATCCTCGCCGATGTAGTACTGGTCCTGGGTCCACTGGTAGCCGAAGTAGCCGGCGCCGCCGAGCAGGCCGAGCGTGACCAGGGCGGCCACCGAGGCGGTCAGGCCCTTGCGCTTGCGCTTCGGGGGCTTCTCCTCGTCGAAGTCCTCGGTGCCGTACACCGAGGGCTCGGCGGAGCCGTACGCGCCCTGGTAGCCCTCGGCGGGGCCGAAGCCGGCCGACGGGTCGTGGCCGGCCTCGTAGCCCTCGGCCGGGCCGAAGGCGCCCTGCGGGCCGCGGCCGAGGCCTGCCGCGCGGCCGGCCGGGGTGTCCGCGATCGAGCGGTCGGCGGCGGCCGAGGACGGCGGGGCGTCGGCGACCGCGCCGACCACCACCGGGACGTCGTTGAACTGGCCGCTCATGGTGTCCGTGGCGCCGACGTCGATGACGTCCGCCACGATGCAGGTGATGTTGTCCGGACCGCCGCCGCGCAGCGCGAGCTGGATCAGCTCCTGCACGGTCTGCTCCGGCGAGTAGAAGCTGCCGAGGGTGTCCTGGAGGGTCTGGTGGCTGACCGGGCCGGAGAGGCCGTCGGAGCAGATCAGGTAGCGGTCGCCGGCCCGGACCTCGCGGATCGACAGGTCGGGCTCGACCTGGCCGCGGCCGTCCAGCGCCCGCATCAGCAGCGAGCGCTGCGGGTGGGTCTCGGCCTCCTCGGGCGTGATCCGGCCCTCGTCGACCAGGCGCTGCACCCAGGTGTGGTCCTGGGTGATCTGCACCAGCGAACCGTCGCGCAGCAGGTAGGCGCGGGAGTCGCCGACGTGCACCATGCCCATCCGCTGGCCCGTCCAGAGCATGGCGGTCAGCGTGCAGCCCATGCCCTCGAGCTGCGGGTCCTCCTCGACCATCTGCCGGAGCCGGTCGTTGGCGCCCTGGACGGCGTCGCCCAGCAGGGTCAGCAGGTCGGCGCCCGGCACGTCCTCGTCCAGCCGGACGATCGAGCCGAGCACCTCGGAGGAAGCGACCTCACCGGCCGCGGCGCCGCCCATGCCGTCGGCCACGGCCAGCAGCCGCGGCCCGGCGTAGCCGGAGTCCTCGTTCCCCTCCCGGATCAGTCCCTTGTGGGAGCCGGCGGCGAAGCGCAGCACCAGGGTCATGCGACCTGTGCCCCCCTCTGGGTCATGGACGGGATGCTGTCCCTCATGCGCTACTACTTCCGCAGTTCGATGACGGTCCTGCCGATACGGATCGGCGTGCCCGGCTGGAGCGGGGTGGGCGCGGTCAGGCGCTGCCGGTCCAGATAGGTGCCGTTGGTGGAGCCTAGATCCTCGACCGTCCACTGCCCAGTCTGATCCGGATAGATCCTGGCATGCCGGGAGGACGCGAAGTCGTCGTCCAGCACGATGGTGGAGTCGTGTGCGCGGCCGAGCGTGATGGTCTGGCCCTGCAGCGCCACGGTGGTGCCGGCCAGCGAGCCCTGCACCACGACGAGCTGGCTCGGGGCGCCGCGACGGCGTCCGCCGCCGGGCTGGGCCACGGTCGCCGCCGACGCGGCAGCGGCGGCAGCGGCCGGCACAGGCGTGGGGCGACCCGCGGCCTGGGCGGGTGCACCGCCGCCTGCCGTGGCGGACGCGCCGCGACGGGAGGAGCGCGGGTTCACCTTGGTGCCGAAGAGGTCGCTGCGGATCACCTGGATAGCGACGATGACGAACAGCCACAGAACGGCCAGGAATCCCAGCCGCATGACCGTGAGGGTCAGTTCTGACATGACCGTCCCGCCAGTCGGTGAGCGAGGCGCGCGAACAATTCGGACACTACCCTTCGACCTGCCGGTAGACGATGGTGGTGGAGCCCACGACGATTCGCGAGCCGTCGCGGAGCGTAGCGCGCTGGGTGTGCTGTCCGTCCACCACGATGCCGTTGGTGGACCCCAGGTCGACCACCATCGAAGGGCTGCCGGGCCGGATCTCGGCGTGCTTGCGGGAGACCCCGGGGTCGTCGACCCGCACGTCCGCCTCGGTGGAGCGGCCGAGCACGCAGGCCGAGCCGGTGATCTGGTGGCGGGCGCCGTTCACCTCGACCCAGCGGCGGACCGAGGTGCCGCCGTGGCCGGCGCCGGGGAGGTTGCGGACGTTGCCGCCGGCGGGCGCGGGCGGGCCCGGGGGCATCGCGGGGGGCGTGGCCGGCGGCGGGGGCGCGCTGTACTGGCCGGCGCCGGGCTGCTGCCACGGTGCGCCCGGGGCCGGGGCGGCCGGCGGGCGGTCGTAGCCGGGCTGCGGCGGGGAGTACTGCTGGGGCTCCTCGGCGGCGAGGGTCCGGCTGCGCACCCGGTACAGGCCGGTGTCGAGGTCGTCGGCCTTCTCCAGGTTCACCTGGAGCGGGCCGAGGAAGGTGTACCGCTGGGCCTCCGCGTACTCGCGGACCATGCCGGCCAGCTCGGTGCCGAGCTGCCCGGAGTAGGGGCTGAGGCGCTCGTGGTCGTGCGGGCTCAGCTCGACGATGAAGTCGTTCGGCACGACGGTGCGATCGCGGTTCCAGATGCTCGCGTTGTTGTCGCACTCGCGCTGCAGCGCACCGGCGATCTCCACGGGCTGGACCTCGGACTTGAACACCTTGGCGAAGGTGCCGTTGACGAGACCCTCAAGTCGCTGCTCGAACTTCTTCAGCACTCCCATGGGGCACCCCCTTCCAGGGTTCGTTCGCCTGCCTGCCGACCGGATCCCGCCCGCGAACCGGCCGTGCCTACTTGCGGTACTTCCGTACTGATCGTATCCACGCCGGGCCCTTCCGTACGGTTCCCGGACCGTGTGGTGCCCGGGGGTGGGCTCGGACACACAGGGTGACGCATTCCGGGTACGGCACGCCAGGTGTGCCCGTCGGAGCGGCCGCCCCTCCCTCGCGCACGCGTTCGGCGTACGTCCGTTCGGATGCGGTCGGTCTCGTCGGTGAACCGATTCGGAGCAGCCCCGCAGGTCGTGCTAATGTTTTCCACGTCGGAAGGGCCGCCCGGAAGGGAGGCCGGTCCAAGGAAGCGCGAAGGCCTCATGGTACCGAGCGGTTCGGAAGATCGGTCGGCAACGAGGACAACACCCATGCGCGGGTGGCGGAATAGGCAGACGCGCTGGATTCAGGTTCCAGTGCCCGAAAGGGCGTGGGGGTTCAACTCCCCCCTCGCGCACAGCGAAGCCCCGCAGATCTACGGATCTGCGGGGCTTTTTTGTCGTCCCACCGGTCCTTGCCGGAGTGGGGCGCGGTGGCTCAGGAACGGGTGGCGGGCAGCTCGGCGCGGACCTCGAAACCGCCGTCCCGGGTGGGGCCGGCGGTGAGGGTGCCGCCCAGCAGCTGGGCGCGCTCGCGCAGACCGACCAGGCCGTGGCCGCCGCCCGGGAGGGGCTCGGCCGGGTGGACCGGCGGGGCGTCGTTGCGCACCTCGACCCGCAGCAGGCGGCCCTTCGCCCGGACCTTCACGTGCACCCGCGCCTCCGGGGCGTACTTGGTGATGTTGGTCAGCGCCTCCTGCACGGTGCGGTAGGCGGCCCGCTGCACCGCCTCCGGCCACGGGCCGCCGGGGTTCAGCTCGGCGTCGGCGGCCAGGCCGCTCTCCTCGATCAGCCGGGGCAGGTCGGCCAGCCGGGGCTGCGGGGCGAGCGGGGCGTCCGGCAGCCGGCCGCTCGTGCCGCGCAGCACCCCGACCATCTGGCGCAGCTCGTCCAGGGTCCGAACGGACAGTTCGCGGATGGTGCGGGCGGTGGTCACGGCGGCCGGGTCGGTGGAGCTGACCTGGAGCGCGCCGGCCTGGATGCTGATCAGGCTGACCTGGTGCGAGACCACGTCGTGCATCTCCCGGGCGAGCCGGCCGCGCTCGGTGATCAGCACCCGCTCGGCCAGCAGCCGGCTCTCCCGCTCCTGGCCGCGGGTCAGCTCGTCCAGGCGGGCGGCCAGCTCCCGCCGGGTGCGGGAGAGCAGGCCGGTGGCGGCCGGGCCGGCGGCCAGCATCACGGCCTGGATGGCGTCGAGGGCGGTGGCCCGGCTCAGGTTGAAGACGTTGTCGGGCAGCGGCCAGTGGAAGAACTCGACCAGGGTGAAGAGGACACCGCAGGGGATCACGAACCGCGGGCGGGGACGTTCGGCGGCCACTGTGTAGACGGCGGTGATCGGGGCCAGCCAGATCTCGTCCACCCAGCTGCCGGGCATGGTGAGCAGCAGCACCACGACCGGGAAGCGGCGGCGCCAGAACAGTGCGACGGCGGCCAGCGTGGAGAGGGTCACCTGCCACCAGGTGGCGTCCCGGGCCACCAGGGCGGCGTCCAGCAGGGAGTAGAGGACGGGCAGCAGCAGCATCAGCCAGGGGGCGGTGCACCAGGCCGGCAGCCGTCCGGACGGCAGCTGGTCGGCGGTCGTCATGCTCCGTCGCCGGGCTTGGGCCGGACCAGGCCGGCCCGGTGGGCGAGGACCGCGGCCTGCACCCGGTTGGCGGCGCCGAGTTTGCCGAGGATCGCGCTGATGTGGTCCTTGACGGTGCCGGTGCCGAGGAAGAGGCGGTCGGCGATCTCGGCGTTGGACAGGCCCTCGCCGAGCAGCGCGAGCACGTCGAGCTCCCGGCTGGTGAGGGTGCGGGCCAGTGAGGTGGCCTCGGCGTCCGGGCCGCCGCCGTCCACGTAGCCGCCGATCACGGTGCGGGTGACGGTCGGGGAGAGGATGTTGCCGCCGGCCGCTAGCACCCGGACGGCGTGCACCAGCTGCTCGGGGGCGGTGTCCTTGAGCAGGAAGCCCACGGCGCCGGCCCGCAGCGCGGTGCCGATGTACTCGTCGGTGTCGAAGGTGGTGAGCATCGCCACGGCGGGCGGGTCGGGCAGGGCGCGCAGCCGGCGCAGCACCGAGATGCCGTCCAGGTCGGGCATCCGGATGTCGAGCAGCACCACGTGCGGGCGCAGGCGCTGGACGTGCTCCTCGGCCTGGCCGCCGGAGCAGTCGCCGACCACCTCCAGGTCGGGGGCGGAACCGACGATCAGACCGAGGCCGGAGCGGACCAGGATCTCGTCGTCGACGATCAGCACGCGGGTGGTGGTGATTGGTGCCTCCTCGGTTCGGGCGGCCGGGTGGGGGCGGTCCGCGTGGGTCGTTTCCGAGGGTAGGGGTAGCCGGGGCGGGGCGCCGAACGCCCGGGGGGTGGCGACCCCCGCCGTTCGGCGGGGGTGGGAATCCGCTACCCGGTTCACGTAATTCTCAGGCTTGGTGGGGAACCATGGAGTTGGCTGAGCCTTTCCGGCCCACTCCCTCACCTGGGCGGACGGTCGGACGGGTGTCGCCGGTCAGTCCGTCGGGCCCGTGCGGGCGCCCGCCGCCGGGCCGTACGCGGATGCGCCCCACCATCTGATCGTTTGGAATTGAGCTGTGTCGTCCACTGTGAAGTCGGAGCCGTCCGCCACGTCACCCGGGCCCCGGCCCGTCGGCGTGCTCGACCGCTGGCGCCCGCGGGCCGCCGTGGCCTCCGTCTGGTACCTGCGGCTGATCGCCCTGCTGAACGTCGCGACGGTGCTGCTGGTGCCCTTCCGCAACCAGGTCAGCGAGCACAACGAGGGTGAGTACTTCACCCCGTACCTGATGACCTCGGGCCTGGCCAGCGCGGTGCTGTCGATCTTCCTCGCCGTCGCGATGCGGCGGCGCAAGCGGGCCGCGTGGATCTTCAACGCGGCGCTCGGCGGCCTGTTCGCACTGCTCTACCTGGCGCTCATGGTGCTGCCGGACGAGCGGTTCCACGAGCACCCGCTCAACTACTTCTCCACCATCCTGACCTGCCTGTTCGTGCTGGCGCTGCTGATCGGGCGCAAGGAGTTCACGTCCAAGGGCGACAGCTCCAACCCGAAGACCGCGGCGGCCACCTTCGTCGGCGGGCTGGTGTTCGGCGGCGGGGTAGGCGCGCTGCTGGTCTGGCTGACCAACGAGCTGACCGGCGCGGGCTTCTGGGACCTCTTCCGGTACTCGGTCGGCCGGATGATCACCATCACCCCGTCCGAGCACCTGCGCTCGGTCATCGCCGCGCCGACCTGGGTGAACGCCGCGATCAACGCGATGGGCGGGGCGCTCTTCCTGCTGGTGCTGTACGTGGCCTTCCGCAGCCCGCGGGGCACCGAGCTGCTCAACCCGGAGGACGAGGCGAAGCTGCGCGGACTCCTGGAGAAGCAGGGCGAGCGGGACTCGCTCGGCTACTTCGCGCTGCGCCGGGACAAGGCGGTGATCTTCTCCCCCAGCGGCAAGGCGGCGGTCACCTACCGGGTGATCGGCGGCGTCTCGCTCGCCTCGGGCGACCCGATCGGCGACCCGGAGGCCTGGCCGGGCGCGATCGACGCCTGGCTGTCCGAAGCCCGCGAGCACGCCTGGGCGCCGGCCGTGATGGGCGCCTCCGAGGAGGCCGGAGTGATCTACGCCCGGCACGGGCTGGACGCGCTGGAGCTGGGCGACGAGGCGATCGTCGAGCTGGACGAGTTCTCGCTGGACGGCCGCGCGATGCGGGTGGTCCGGCAGGCGTACAACCGGGTCAAGCGGGCCGGGTACACGGTGCGGATCCGCCGCCACGAGGACATCTCGGAGACCGAGATGGCCGAGCTGGTGGCCAAGGCCGACGAGTGGCGCGACGGGGCGACCGAGCGCGGCTTCTCGATGGCGCTCGGCCGGCTCGGCGACCCCGGCGACGGCCGCTGCGTGATGCTGGAGTGCAGTGACGGCGAGGGCGAGCTGAAGGCGCTGCTGAGCTTCGTCCCGTGGGGCCCGGACGGGCTCTCGCTGGACCTGATGCGCCGGGCCCGCGACACCGAGAACGGCCTGATGGAGTTCATGGTGATCGAGCTGCTGCAGCGCGCCGAGGAGGTCGGGCTGAAGCGGGTGTCGTTGAACTTCGCGATGTTCCGGTCCGTTTTCGAGCGCGGTTCGCGCCTGGGCGCCGGACCGGTGCTGCGGCTGTGGCGCTCCACCCTGGGTTTCTTCTCGCGCTGGTGGCAGATCGAGTCGCTGTACCGGGCGAATGCCAAGTACCGGCCGATCTGGGAGCCGCGTTACCTGCTGTTCGAGAAGAGCAGCGAGATTCCGCGGATCGGCATCGCGAGCGCGCGCGCCGAGGGTTTCATCGTCGCGCCGAGCCTGCCCGCCCTGTTCCGACGCCGGCACGCCGGGGCACCCGTGGTGGCGCCCCGGGTCCCGGTGGCGGCCCGGGACGGGAAGGGGTAGCCCTCCGTCGGGGGGCGGAGGGGGCCGGTAGCCGGATGGGGGTCCGGAGGGGGGATCGCTCTCCCCCCTGAGGATGACCCTTATCCCCATCCCTGCCGATGTGCCCATTGTTAACAGGCTTCTAATGTTGGAGTAGTAGAAGGTTCGGGGATTCGGAGAAACGGTTGTGATTTACAGGACCCACGCGGGGGGCGTGCGAAAGGGGCCGCTGGCGCTAGCCAGAACGGCCGCTGTCGCCGAGTGGGGAACGTTGTTCGTGACGGTTCGGAACACGGTGGCGCGAAAGAAGTTCGCCGCTGTTCCGCTGGCCACGCTGGCGACGTTTCTGATCCTGCTGTTCAGCATCGTCCAGCACCTGCCGGGCGGTGAGCACTTCGTCAGCCACATCGGGGTGGTGCGGGCGGCGTTGCCGCTGGAGGTCTCGCTGCTGCGGACCCCGCTGTCGCTGTACGTTCCGGCGCTGGACCTGCCGGTCTGGGGGGCGCTGGCCCAGGTGTTCGTGGTCTTCGCGATCGCCGAGATCGTGCTCGGCCGGCGGATGACCCTGGTGGTCGCCTACGCCTGCACCCTGGCGGGCACGTTGTTCGCCCGGGTCGGCGTGGCGGTCGGGCCGGGCCACCTGTTCGGCTTCCCGAAGTGGGTCGCCTACGTGCGGGACACCGGGCCGTCGGCCGCGGTGGTGGCGCTGGCGATCTGCATCGCCTTCCGGTGCCGGGCCTGGTTCACTGCCGGCCTGGTGGTGGCCGTGATGGTCGGCGAGGCGGTCATACTGCCGAACCTGGCGGGCCTGGAGCACGTGGTCGCGGTGATCACCGCGCTGCTGATCGCCGTCGCGGTCGAGGTCTTCGGGGACTTCTGGCCTCGGGTGCTGGCCGGGGTCGGCGCCGCCACCTCGGTGGCCGCGGCCGCCTCGCGGGAGGTCGCCGTGGAAGCCCGGCGGCGCCGGTCGGCCGGGGCCGTTATTCCCTGATTCGCCCGCTCGCCTCAAGGGTGGGGCGGCCGTCAGGCGTGTGGGAGGGCCAGTTCGAACCAGACCACCTTGCCCACCGCCTTGCGGGCGGTGCCCCAGCGTTCGGCGAGCTTGGTGACCAGGGTGAGGCCGCGGCCGGTCTCGCCGAGCTGTTCGGCCGGCTCCAGCGAGGGCAGGTTGTGGTTGTCGTCGCTGACCTCGACCAGCAGCTTGTCCACCCGGATCAGCTGGAGCCGGACCCGGTCCCGGGCGACCCGGACGGCGTTCGTCACCAGCTCGCTGACCAGCAGCTCGGTGGTGTCGCTGAGGGCCTCCAGGTGCCAGGCGGCCAGCTGCTCGCGGACCAGCGACCGGGCTCGGCGCACCTCACGGTGGTCCACCGTGAGGTCCCAGGTGGCGACCTCGGACGGGGCGACCCCGTCGAAGCGGGCCACCAGCAGGGCGACGTCGTCCTTGCGGTCGTCGGTGTGCAGTCGGCGCAGCACCTCGTCGCAGGCCTGCTCGGGGCTCTGCTGCGGGTCGATCAGGTTGCCGCAGAGCGCGGCGAGGCCCGCCCCTATGTCCCCGCCCCGGACCTCGACCAGGCCGTCGGTGCACAGCACCAGCATCGAGCCGTCCGAGACGTCGATGGTCTTGGCGACGAACGGCACCCCGCCGACGCCGATCGGCGCGCCCGCCGGGATCTCCAACAGTTCGCCGGTGCCGTCCGGGTGCACCAGGACGGGCGGGACGTGGCCGGCGCTGGCCAGCTCGCAGGTCCGGTTGATCGGGTCGTAGACCGCGTACAGACAGGTCGCGAGGTGGTCGTCGCCGAGCTTGTGGGCCAGGTTGTCCAGGTGGCGCAGCAGCTGGCCGGGCGGCAGGTCCAGGGCGGCGAGGGTCTGCATGGCGGTGCGGAAGCGGCCCATCGCGGCGGCCGAGTGGATGCCGTGGCCCATCACGTCGCCGACCACCAGGGCGACCCGGCTGCCGGGCAGCTGGATCGCGTCGAACCAGTCCCCGCCGACCTCGGCCTTGGGGTCGCCCGGCAGGTAGCGGTGGGCGATCTGCACGCCGGGGATCTGCGGCGGGCGGGTCGGGATCATCGAGCGCTGCAGGGTGGTGGCGACCCTCGCCTCGGCGCGGTGTAGCCGGGCGTTGTCCAGCGACAGCGCGGCGCGGACGGCCAGCTCCTTGAGGGTCGCGGCGTCGCTCTCGTCGAAGGGGGCGCGGTCGGGCAGCCGGAGCAGCTTGAGGATGCCCAGCACGGTGCCCCGGGCGGAGAGCGGGACGACCAGCATCGAACGGCCGGAGACCACCGGGGCCAGCCGGGCGCCGCCGAGCGCGATCGCGTAGTCGACCGCGACGTCCGCGCTGATCACCGGGACCAGCACCGGCTGGTTCAGCTGCAGGGCCATCCCGGGCGGGGTACGGCGGGGCATGCTGACCAGCGAGCCCTCGGTGAGCACGTGGTCCCAGGCGCCGCCGGTCTCGTTGAAGACCAGGGCGACCCGGCGCAGCATGGTGGCGTCGTCCGGGCGGCCGACCGGCAGCTCGGAGTCCGAGATCAGCCCGTCCACCAGGTCCACGCAGGCGAAGTCGGCGACCCGGGGGACCAGCACGTGGCACAGCTCGTGGGCGGTGAAGCCGAGGTCCAGGGTGGTGCCGACCTTGCCGCCGACCTCGTTCAGCAGGGCCAGCTGCTCGCCGGCCTGCCCGTTGGTGAGGAAGGGGCTGAGCCGGCCGGGCGGCGGGGCCTCGGGGCTCGCGGGGGCGGGGAGCGGGACGGGCATGGCGGCGGGCGGGGCCTGGTCGGCGCGGAGCGGCGGGTGGCCCTTGGCGGACGACTCGACGGCGGCTCGGTCGATGGCGGCTCCTCCTCCGGTGGGTGGGGGTACCTCCCGGCCGGAGGCTGGGGGAGGGACGGACGGGCCGCCGCCCGCCGGGGCGCCGCTGACGGCGGCGACGGGCTGGGGGACGGGGAGCTCGGTGGCCTCGCGCTGCGCTGCCTCGCGCGGGGCGGGCAGCGGGGCGGGCGAACGGCGGCCGGGCGCGGTCTGCTCGGGCTGCGGCGGCGGGCCGACCCGGGAGACGCGCTGCTGCGGCGTCGGGTAGCGGCGGCCGAGACCGGCGGCCGCGTGCGCCGTCCCGGTCTGCGCGTCGGCGGGCAGCACCGGCAGCACGGTGACCGCGTCCAGCCACAGGGCGGGCAGTCCACCGAGTCCGATCGCGGTCGCCATCGCCGTGCGGTGGCCGGCGGGCAGCAGCCGGGCCAGCGGTTCGGGCACCCGGTCGGCGGGTGGGGTGAGTGCTGCGGTCAGCCCGTGGAAGCCGCCCCGGGCGGCGGGCGTGGCGGCGAACGGCAGCAGCCGCTCGCCGAGCGCGAGCCGGGGGCCGGTGGTGCGCAGCGGGCGGGCGTCGGCGGCCAGCGCGAGCAGCCCGCCGGACGGGCCGGGCAGCGGGTAGGCCCACCAGAGCACGTCGCGCTGGTGCTCCTCGCGGTCGGTGACGGTCAGCCGGCCGGCCCAGGGACGGCCGGCCGCGGTCAGCTCGGCGAGGGTGTCGAACGCGTCGCAGGCGCGGCGGACGGCGCACCGGCCGAGCACCCGCGACTCCACGGCGGGCAGCAGGCCGGAGGCGGGGCGGTCGTGGGCGACTTCGGCGCGGTGTCCGAACAGCTCCTCGGCGGCCCGGCCCCACTGCGCGATCCGGCCGGACCGGTCGACCAGCACGAGGGCGAGCCGGACCAGGGCGGCCACGCCCGTCGGGTGGTCGCCCGGTTCGGTCCCGTCGGCCGCCGGACGCGGTGTGGAGTTGGACTCGGCCACCATGGATTCGCTCTGCTCCCGCCTGGCCGCCACGCCTGGAGGCGGCCGTCTCTCCGGAGGAAGGCTCGCTGTGCGGATACCAGCGAAGCACGGACCGGGCCGGGCTTGATACCGAAACGGGGAGATTCATCAGTATCGGTTGCGTGTCGTGCGGCGCGCGCCGGTCCGTACCTCCGGTTCACCCGGACGGGGCTTTCGCGCGCGGCGGTAGGGTGGCAGGCCGGACCGCCCGTGCGGCGGACCCGCAGGACGCAGCCGGCCGGACGAGACAGAGGCGAGAAGTGAGCGCGCAGAGCCCCGCCCGCTGGACGGACCCGGAGCAGCAGGAGCTGGAGGAGCGGGTCGCCGCCGCCGAGCTCGCCTGGCTCAGCATGGACGTGGACGTCCAGACGCTGCGGGTCGAGATCGACAACTTCGCCCTGATCCACCACCAGCTGCTCGGCCCGCTCTACGCCCGGCTGGACGAGCTGGACGCGCTGGTCGCCGAGGCCATCGCGGCCCGCACCGGACTGCCCGAGGACCAGCGCCGGGCCGCCGAGGCACGGCAGCAGGTCGAGGAACTGCCGGACCTGGACGCGCTGTTCGACTCCGTGCAGGAGCAGCGGGAGCAGTCCGGCCAGGGGGAGGAGGCGGCCCCGCCGCCGCCCGCCGCGCCGAGCCGGGTGCGGCCCGGCAAGGACGCCCAGCGGATCTACCGCGAGCTGGTCCGCCGCGCCCACCCCGACCTCACCACCGACCCGGCCGAGCAGCAGCGCCGGGCCGCCTTCCTGGCCCGGGTCAACGAGGCCTACGCGTTCGGGGACGCCGCCGCGCTGGAGGGCCTGGCCGCCGAGTGGTCCACCGCGCCGGAGGCCGCGCCCGCCCTCGACTCCGCCGACCGGTCGGACTGGCTGCGCCGCCGGCTGGACTGGCTGACCGCCAAGATCGCCGAGACCGCCACCGAGCAGGTCCGGCTGGAGCAGACCCCGATGGGCGAGCTGCTCGCCCTCGCCCCGCAGGACCCGGACCGGCTGCTCGAGCAGCTCGCCGAGGAACTGCTGGCCAAGGCCGCCGACCGGCAGGCCGAGCTGGAGCGGCTGCTCGGCGGCCACGGCCCGGCGGCGGAGGACCACGGCCCGGTGGAGAGCCACGGCCCGGCGCCGGTGGGCGACAATGGCACGGACCCGACCGACCCCCAGCCTTCGGCCGGGAGGTACCCCCCTCAGGAGAGCCACACGATGTTCGCGCAGATCCCCACCGCCGAAGCCGCCGCCGTGCCCGCCGACGCCGTCCTGCTGGACGTCCGCGAGCAGGACGAGTGGGACGCCGGCCACGTGGACGGCGCACTGCACATCCCGCTGGGCCAGGTGATCGGCCGGCTCGACGAGCTGCCCGACGGGAAGCTGTACGTGCTCTGCCGGGTCGGCGGCCGCTCCGCGCAGGTCGTCCAGTACCTGGTGCAGCAGGGCCGTGACGCGGTGAACGTGGACGGCGGGATGTACGCCTGGGAGGGCGCCGGCCGTCCGATGGTGAGCAGCACCGGCCAGGACGCCTTCGTCCTCTGAGGCGCCGGAGCTTCCGAGGAGGCCTCCCGTCCTCCCGTCCTCCCGGGCCGGTCGCCCGGTAGGGCAGGATGGGCGCGCGAGTGCGCCGGTACCGGGCCGGGCGCCGCCCGCCGACCGGGCTGGGGAGGCCATGACGGAGACGATGGACCGGCCGGCCCGGGGGCGGGCCTGGTCGAGGCCCGCGCAGCTCGTCCTCGGCCTCGCCGGGGTGGCACTGATCGGCGGCACCGGGCTGTTCCTCGCCGCGGTGTTCCTGCACGTCGCGCCCGCCAACTCGCTGTCCCGGCAGTACCGGAACGCGATCGACGGCGTGGTGTACCCGGAGTTCGAGCAGAACTGGAAGCTCTTCGCGCCCAACCCCCTGCAGCAGAACGTCAGCCTGGACGCCCAGGTACGGACCGTCGCGGCCGGCGGGACGACCACCACCCGCGACTGGACCGGGCTGACCGCGCGGGACATCGCCGCGATACGGGGCAACCCGGCGCCCAGCCACGTCGACCAGAACCTGCTGCGCCGGGCCTGGGACTTCTACGACAGCTCGCACAACCCGCAGGACGAGGCGCCGACCAACGCGCGCGGCAAGCTCGCCGAGCAGTACCTGAAGCGGATCGCGCTGCAGCGGATCGGCCGGGAGGCGGACGGCGAGCGGATCCTGGAGATCCGGTTCCGGGTGACCACCGCCACCGTCCCGCCGCCGGCCTGGAACGGTGAGGCCGCGCCGCCGGCGCCCAAGGTGCGGGAGCTGCCGTGGTGGCCGGTGGCGGACGAGGACTACCGGGGGCTGCTCGGATGAACGAGGTGTCGGCGCGGGATCCCCGGCCGGACGCGGCGGTGCCGTCGGACGGGGAGGTGCCGTCGGAGCGGGAGGCGCCGTCGGACGGAGTCGTACCGGCGGACGGTATCCCCCGACAGGCCGGTGCCGGGCAGCCGCACGCGCCGGCGCCGCGCGGGCCGGGGGCGGCCGAGCTGCTCGGACGGGCCGTCGAGGCCTTCACCGGACGGGTGCTCGGACGGCACCAGGCCGCGGTGGTGCGGATCGGGTTCGGACTGGTCTGGCTCGCCTACCTGCTGCGCGAGTGGCCCAACCGGCGGGTGCTGTACGGCGACCGCTCCCCCTGGTCGATGGAGCTGGCCGAGCGGTTGCTGGGCGATGACGGGGCGTTCACCGTGCTGCCCTGGTTCGGCGGCCGGCCCTGGTTCGAACTGGTCTACCACCTGGCGGTGCTGGCGGCCCTCGCCGTGCTGCTGGGCTGGCGCACCAGGGCGAGCACCGTGCTGTTCCTGGTCACCGTGCTGTCGCTGCAGAACCGCGACGTCTTCCTCGGCGACGGCGGCGACAACGTCGTCCACCTGATGGCGGTCTACCTGGTCTTCACCCGCTGCGCCGAGGTCTGGTCGCTGGACGCCCGGCGGGCGCGGACCGGGCGGTCCGGCGGGTGGTCCGGGTGGACCGGCGTGGCGCTCTGGGCCGTCCTCGGGGCGGCCCTGGCGGCCTGTCAGTTCGGCGGCTTCTCCGGCGAGAGCCTGACCTGGACCAGCCGGACCTTCCCCCACCTCGGCTGGTCGCCGCTGTTCTGGGGACTCTGGGCGGTTGCCGGGACCTGGTGGACGCTCGGGCGGCTGCGGCCGGACGGCGAGCCGCGGGCCCTGCTCGACGCGCTGGCCACCATGGTGCACAACTGCGCGATGCTGGTGATCGCCGTCGAGGTGGTGCTGATCTACGCCACGGCCGGCTGGTACAAGGTGCAGGGCACGCGCTGGCAGGACGGCACCGCGCTCTACTACCCGCTGCACCTGGACTACTTCGCCCCCTGGCCCGGGCTGTCCGCGCTGGTCGGCTCGGCGCTGCTGCCGGTCTTCCTGATCTCGTACGGCACCGTGATCGTGCAGGTCGCCTTCCCGTTCACGCTGCTCAACCGGCGGGTCAAGAACGTGCTGCTGGCCGTCATGATGCTGGAGCACGCGGGGATCGCGGTGGTGCTCGGGCTGCCGGTGTTCTCGCTCGCGATGATCGCGGCGGACGCGGTGTTCCTGCCGACCGGCGCACTGCTGTGGACGGCGGCGCGAGTGAGCCGGATCCGGACCCGTCGGATCCGGCGGGAGCCCGCACCCTAGGATGTCGGTATGTCCTGGTTCGCTGCGCTTCGTGACACCGCGCGGACCGGACTCACCCTGGACCGGGCGCTCACCGACCCCAAGCGGGCCGTGCGCGGGGCGGTCGCCGTGGCGCTGGTGCTCTTCCCGACGCTCGCACTCGGCGGAGTCGCCCTCGCCACCTCGGCCGCGATGGGCGCGTTCATCGCCGGCTCGGCCACCTTCCAGCGCAGCTTCCGCCCCCGGGCCAGCCTCGCCGTCGCTGCCGGAGCCGGACTCGGGATCAGCACCTTCCTCGGCTACCTGGCCGCCGGGGTCCCCGGCCTGTTCCCCGTCCTGCTCGCGGTGTGGGCCTTCGGCGCCGGGCTCGCCTGGGCGATCGGACCCACCGCCGGGGTGGTCGCGACCAACACCGTCTCGGTGATGCTGATCGTCGTGCAGCTGCCCGTCAGCGCCACCGCCGCGCTCGGCCACGGGCTGGTCGCCGCCCTCGGCGGAGTCGCCCAGGCCGCCGTCATCACCCTCTGGCCGATCGGCAGTTGGACCGCCCAACGCGACGCCCTCGCCGACACCTACGCCGAACTCGCCGACTACGCCCGCCGATTGCGGCAGGACCCCACCGCGCACGTGGACCCGGAGCCGTTCATGACCGCCCGGCACGCGGCCGCCCTCACCCCCTGGCAGGACCGCCACCGGCCGCCCGAACTGCGGGGCCTGCGCGGCATCGCCGAACGGATCCGGCCCACCCTCGCCGCGCTCGCCGACCCCAAGGTCGGCGCCCCCGAGGAAGGACCGGAACGCGACCGGGCCCGGGAGGTGCTGGCCGCCTCCGCCGACGCCATGGACTCCCTCGCCCGGGCGATCCGCACCGGCGACCCGGTCCGGCTCCCCCGGTCCGCGCCCTCGCTCACCCTGGTCCGGCCCGACGACGACGGACCCCGGCTGCAGGGCGCCGCCCGGCGCTCCGCCCGACGGCTCGGCGGGCTGCTGCGCAAGGCCGCGGACACCCTCGACCGCAGCGACGAGGACACCATCACCACGCCCGTGGTCGGGGCCGGCGGGGCGCTGCACAAGCCGTCGATCGTCCGGATGCTGCCGGTCGCGCTGCGGGCCGTCCGCCGCCAGCTGCAGCCCCGCTCGGCGATCTTCCAGCACGCCGTCCGGCTCACCGGGGTGGTCACCGTCGCCTACCTGCTGGCCCGGCTCGCCGGGTTCCACCACGGGTACTGGGCGCCGATGACCGCCGCGATGGTGATGCGGCCGGACTTCGCGCAGACCTACAGCCGGGGCGTCGCCCGGCTCGCCGGGACGGTCGTCGGGGTCGCCGTCTCCACCCTGGTGGTGCAGCTCGCCCACCCCGGCGAATGGGTGCTGGCCGCGCTCGCCGTGCTCTGCATCGGCGGGGCCTACCTCGCCTTCCGGACCGGGTACGCGCTGACCACGGTCGGCATCTCGACCTACGTGGTGTTCCTGCTCGGACTGCAGGCGGGCGACCCGCTGGTGACCGCCGTCGAACGGGTCGGGCTCACCCTGCTCGGCGGGTCCCTCGCACTCCTCACGTACGCGCTGTTCCCGACCTGGCAGACCGCCCGCCTCGGGGAACGGCTCGCCGAATGGCTGGCCGGGGCCGGGCGCTACGCGGGGGCGGTGATCGCCTGCTACGAGAAGCCGGCCGCGCCGCGCGGACGGGCCGTACGGAGCGCGCTGCTGGACTCGCGGGAAGCCCGGTCCGAACTGGTCCAGGCGATGCAGCGGGCCGACGCCGAACCGGGGCGCCACGAGTCCGGGCTGACCGGGGTGAGCCGGCGCCAGATCGACCGGGCCCGGGCGGCGGTCGGCCACCTCGGGCGGGCGGCGGTGCTGCTGGAGGCCCACCTGCCGGCGGCGGACGCCGAACCGGTCGCGGGGACGGGGGACTACGCGGAGGAGCTGCGGCTGGCCACGGCGCTCGCGGCGGGGGCGCTGCTCACGGGGCGACCGGTGGAGTTCGGGGCGATGCGGGACGCCCAGGCGCGGTTGGAGGAACGGCTGGCGGAGGCGCCGGCGGGGGTGCAACGGGACGTGGTGCGGGCGGGGACGCGGCTGGTGGGGCAGGCGCTGCGGGATCTGGAACGGGCCCTGCGGGGGAGCGCGGAGGCTCGTTAGACGGGGGCTCTCGGGAGGGTGGGAGAGTGGGCGGTATGGGTGACGACGAGCTGGTGCGGGCGTGGCGGGTGGCCGAGCGGGAGCCGGGGGCGGTGCTGCTGGACGGGTTCCACGCCTTGAAGCACGCGCTGCGCTTCGGCGGTGACGTCCGGCGGGTGGTGACCGCCGACCGGGTCGCGTTGCTGGCGCTGGCCGCCGAGCTGGCCGGGGACGTGGTTCCGGCGCTGGACGGGCTCGCGGTGGAGCTGCCGGAGGCGGTGCTGCGGACGCTGGCGCCCCGGCCGCACCCGACCGGGGTGATCGCGCTGGCCGTGCGGCCCTCCCCCGAGGCCAACCTGGCGGCCCTGGCCGAGCGGCCGCGCCGGGCGCCGGTGGTGCTGCTGGAGAACCCGCGCAACCTGGGCAACGTCGGGGCGGTGATCCGGCTGGCGGCCGGGTTCGGCGCCACCGGGGTGGTGACCACCGGTGACCTGGACCCGTGGCACCCGACGGTGCTGCGAGGCAGCGCGGGCCTGCACTTCGCCACCGCCGTCGAGCGGCTGACCCTGCCGCAGCTGCCCGCCGGGCCGCTGTACGTCCTGGACCCGGAGGGCGCGGACATCCGGGACCTGCCGTTCCCGGACGACGCGCTGCTCGCCTTCGGCACCGAGCGGCACGGCGTGTCGGCGGAGCTCAAGGCGCGCGCCGACCAGCTGGTGGCGGTGCCGATGCAGCCGGGGGTGTCCAGCTTCAACCTGGCGACCAGCGTCGCGATGGGCCTGTTCCACTGGATGTCCGGGAAGCGCTGAGGCGCGGCGCCGGGGTCGGGCACCGTGCGTCGGCGGGACGGTCAGGGACGCTCAGGGGTGCTCAGGGGTGCTCAGGGCGATCAGGGCGATCGGGGCGTCAGGAGAAGAGCCGGCGCCAGGTGTCCGGGCCCGGGTAGCCGTCGGCCTCGGCGCCGCGCCGGCCCTGGGCGAGCTGGAAGGCCTGGACGGCCCGCCGGTCGCTCTCGCTCCAGTGCGGGCCCGGGCCGACGGCGTACGACCCGCCGAAGCCCTTGAGGACCAGCTGCTCGCCGAGATTCTTGACGTACGCGTTGTCGGTGTCGGGGCCGAACGTGTCGGTGCCGGGGAAGGCGGGTGCCCCGGTGACGGGTGGTGGCGGGGACAGCGGGGTGCCGCCGTCGATGTTGCGGCCCTTGCCGTTGACCAGGTAGTCCCAGGTGCCCTTGCCGGGGATGCCGTCGGCCTCGCTGCCGCGCCAGCCCTGGGCGAGCTGGAAGGCCTGGGTGGCCTTGCGGTCGGCCTCGCCCCAGCGCGGTCCGGGGCCCTCGGTGTAGAAGCGGGCGCCGCCGCGCTGCACCAGCAGCCGGCCGAGCTTGGTGACGTACGCGTTGTCGGCGCCGGGGCCGAACTTGTCGGCGCCGGGGAAGGCGGTCGCGGAGCTGCCGTCGTTGCCGGCGCCGTCGGTGCTGCCGCCGGACGGGCCGGTGTAGCGGTACGGGACATAGGAGCCGGAGTTGTTCCAGTACGCGTACGGGGTGGAGCGCTTCCTGGTGCCGGGGGAGGTCTGCTCGTAGGCGACGTACTTGGTGCGGGAGGAGTCCGTCCATCCGCCGAAGATCGTCACGTGTGAGCCGGCCTGCGGGTTGGCCGGGTTGTTGTAGATCAGGACGTCGCCGGGCTGGAGGTCGTTCTTGCCGATCCGTTCGGCGACGTCCGGCAGGGTCCAGGTGGTCTGGCTGCTGCCGAGGCCCCAGGCCATCGAGACGAAGCCGGAGCAGTCCTGGCGGTAGCCGTCCGACCAGTAGCGGCTCATGCTGTACGGCACGCGCTGGTCGACCCAGCTCTGCGCGCGCCGGATGACCTGGGCCCGGCTGAGCGGCTGGGCGGCGCCGGGGGTGGCGTAGGCGCGGTCGTCGGTGTCGGCGGCCTGGCCGTAGGGGCCGGTGACCTCACCCTGGGGGGTCTGCGGGGGCTGGGCGGTGCTGCTGCCGCCCGGGGTGGGGCCGGGGGCGGGGGCCGCCGCGGCCGAGCCGGCGGCGGCCGTTCCGCCGCCGATCGCGGTGCCGACGGCGGCCATCAGCACGGCGGCCCGGCGGCGGATGCTGCGGGCCGCGGCGTGTCCGCCCTCGTGGACCGGCGCCGCGTGCAGCCGGGCGCGGCGGCGGGCACGGCAGCCCCCGCATATGCAGTCCTCCTCCGGTTCGACCTCGTCGAACTCGATGAGCGGGGACAGGGGGTCGGTAACGGTCATGCTCCGCCTCTTTCCTGCGGTCCTTCCCGGTCACGGCCTGACGGACTGATGGCGTGACAGGACTGGCCTTCCCGGGCCGGCTCCGCGTGTTATCGGGACCAAAGTCCCAAAACGGACGGAGTGCGGCGCGGCGGATTGAGCTGCGCGGGTGACAGCCGTTCGGCTCCCGGGCGTGGCGCGGAAGGGCGGCAGCCGGTAGTGCCGGTGCGAACCTGAGGCGGGATCAGCGCGGGATGGCGGGCGAGTACTCGGGGTCGGTCCAGGTCAGCGGGGTGGCGTCGGCGAGTTCGACCACGCCGGTGACGGCCAGCTCGACCATCCGCTCGGCGCCGGGGGCGGCCTGCCGGGCCTCCTGCGACCAGTCGGTGCGGGCCTCACCGGTGACCAGCAGTGCCCCGCCGGTCTCCCAGTCGGGCAGCAGCAGGCCGGCCCGCGGGTCCAGCTCCAGGTTACCGAGGGTCATGAACATGCTGTTGCCGGGGTACTCCGGCCAGCGCAGCCGGTCCGGGGCCACCGCCTCCAGGAAGCCGGGGAAGCCGCCGCGGTGGGAGGCGTCGACGCTGCCGTCCGGCCCGGTGGTGGCGATGAAGAAGGTGTCCGAGGTGGCCGCGAGGAGGCGCTGTGCGGTGGTCAGCCGCGGGCCCGCGGCGACCGTCCGGGGCGGGCCCGCGGCCGGGCGGTCCAGCGGGGTGCGGCGCTGGATGTACTTCGGGCAGTTGGAGACCACCTCGTCGGCGCCGACCAGCAGCCCGCCCCGGCCGTCCGGGACGGAGCCGCCGTTGAGCCGCATCCGGCGCCGGCCGGCCGGGTCCAGGGCGATGGTGCCGACCCTGGCCGGGCGGTCCAGGGCCTCGGCCAGCGGGTCGGCCTCGGCCGGACGGGCGGCGACCGACATCGTCCGCTCGTCCGCCGCCCGCAGGAAGCCGGCCGGGCCGGCCAGCTGGGTGGCCCAGATTCGGCCCTCCGGGTCGGCGGCGCCGACGACCAGCATCCGCCGCTCGGTCAGGAAGCGGGCGGCGACCGCCGGGATGGTGCTGCGGATCGACCGGCCGGCGTGGTCGGCCCGCTCGGTCCGGCCGGCCCGGGCCTGGGCGGCCCGCTCGCCGGCGTGGTACGGCGTGCTGATGGTGGTCATGGTCGGCTCCTCCCGGGGGCTGGTCGGACTCGGTCGGACAGTGGTGGTCTAGAAGAAGCCGCAGGTCGGGGCGCCGGTGGTGGGTGCGGCGGCCTCGGTCTCGTCCACGCCGGTGCGGGTGTAGACCTCCAGCCGGATGCCGTCCGGGTCGGTGAAGAAGATGCCGCCGGAGGCCGAGCCCTCGTTGTGCGGGACGACGCCGTCGTAGGCGAACTCGGCGCCGAGTTCGCGCAGCAGCCGTTCGGTGGCGCGGACCTCGTCGAGGCTCTCGACCTCGAAGGAGAGGTGGTGCAGGCCGGGGTTCGCGGTGGCGAAGGTGCCGGCGCTCTGCTGCCAGAGGGTCACCACCAGGCGGCCGTCACGGCCGAGCAGGGCGAAGCGGCGCTCGGGGTCGGTGCCCTCGTGGGTGACCTGGAGGCCGAGGACCGCGCGGTAGAAGTCGATCGAGCGGGCCAGGTCGGTGACGTTCAGGCCCACGTGGCCGGTCTGCAGGGTGCGGAGCAGGGTGGTGCTGGACATGCCTGGTCACTCCCGGAGGCTGGGGCTTCCGGCGGGGCTCATGCCTAACCGGTATTAATGAGAGTAGGAGTTAGGTGATGATCCGTCAACCGGTGCGTGGTGTTGAAGTGGTTAGGCCTGTGGGGGCGGGAAAGCGAAAAACCCGCCGGACCTGACGGTCCGACGGGGCTCGGGAAGGCGGAAGGTGGGGGGCTTGGAGGTGGGGGGCTTGGAGGTGGGGGGCTTGGAGGTGGGGGCTTGGAGGTGGGCCGGGCTACGCCCACTCCCACCGGATGCCGATGTGGCCCGGCTGCTGGTCCGGGGCCAGGACGTGGGCGCTCGCCGAGGCGCCGATCCACAGCTGCTCGCGGCGGTGGTCGACGTCGGCGCCCGGCTCGCGGTCGTAGCGCTCGCAGTGCGCCGGGACGGCGGCCGGGTCGAAGTGCACCTGGAGCACGTACTCGCGCACCTGGGTGGCGAAGCGGCGGCTGTACTCCAGCGTCGGGCCGCCGGGTGGGATCTCCACCTCGTACTCGAAGACCGTGCTGTCGCCGAGGCCGAGCGGGCGGTCCAGCATCAGCTCGGCGACGGTCAGCCCGACCTCCGGGCGGCGGCGGACCCGGCCCAGCCGGCCGTGCCGCACCGAGGTGATCTCCGGGCAGCCGGTGGCCTCCTCGTCGGCCTTGTGCACGACCAGGCAGCGGCCGACGCCGCCGACGGTGGCGCGCACCACCTGGCGCATCCGCAGCAGGTTGGCCCGCCGCTCGGCGTCCACGTAGTACGAGTCGTGGATGCTCAGGCGCTCCAGTTCGCCGGCCGGCGGGGCGTCCAGCTCGGCGAAGATCGAGGAGATCTCCTGCTCGCCCGGCCAGACGTCCTCCAGCCCGAGGTGCAGGGTGTTGGCCGTGGCGGCCCAGCGGCCGCGCGGGCGGGGCGGGCCGAGCAGCGAGGAGAGCGCGCTGTGCGGCAGCCCGAGCAGCTCTTCCAGCAGGTGGACGGCGCGCAGCGAGCTGGCCCGCTCGGGCTGGCTGCGGCCGCGTCGCCAGTAACTCAGCGTCGTGACGCTGACTCTGACGCCGCGTTGGGCGAGGGCTGCGCGGATCCGGTCCAGGCTGAGACCGCTGGCCTCGATGGCCAGGTGCAGGGTGTCCGCGAAGCCGCCGACCGGGGCGAGCCGGCCGGGGGACGGCGTCGGCGGCACGGCCGGCGTCGGCGTGGTGGCCGGCGTCGGTGGCGCGGTCGGCGCGGGTGCGGGCGGCTCGGGGCGCTCTGCGTGCGACCCGACCAGCCGCAGCCGCGCGGCGTCCTGAGGTTGCTGTGCGGCCATACGGTGACCCTCCCCACCAGGTGAGTTCGGTGGGACCGGACCGACGCCGGGGCGCGCCGCCAGCGACTTCACCGAGCTTTGGGGAACCCTATGCACGGTCGAGAGGCTACGTCATCAGTCGTGCGTATGACAGTGGTCACGGCAGGTCAACCGGATGGTTATCGATCTTGAAACAGTCCGGAAACACGGCGCTTACCGGGGCCCGGCCCCGGGGCCGAGGCGGGGCCTGCCGGCCGGACGTGACACCGCCGGGGCGGGCCCTCTCGGCGCCGCCCCGGCGGGGGTATCGATGTGGTGCTCGGCGCGACCCGGGGTTACCGAGCGCTACCGGTGGGTGATCAGCTGATGTTCAGTGCGACGTCGTCCAGCACGAAGCTGGTCTGCTGGGAGGAGTCCTCGGTGCCGGTGAACGTGATGGTCACGGTCTGGCCGGCGAAGGAGGTCAGGTCCAGGGTGCGCTGCACGTAGCCGGCGGCGGCGTTCGCGTTGGAGTACGTCGCCAGCGTGGTGCTGTTGGCCTGGACGGTCAGCTTGTCGTACGCGGTGGAGCCGGTCTCCGCGGTGTCGATGTGCAGCCAGAAGGTCAGCTTCGCGGAGGCGCAGCCGGCCGGGATCGAGACGGTCTGCGACACGGTGTCGGTGTGGGACGAGCCGTAGCCGTCCATCCAGGCCTTCCAGCTGCCTGCGTGGGCGGCCTGGGAGGAGCTGTTGTCGACCACGCCGCTGGAGGTGGTCCACGGGGCGGCGGTGCCGGTCTCGAAGCCGCCGTTGCCGACCAGCTGGGTGGCGGTGCAGCCGCCGGGCGGGGTGGTGGTGCCGCCGCCGCCGAGCAGGGCGGTGGTCAGCGCGTCGGCGACCGGGGAGCCCCAGCCGGTGACCTGGTCGTAGCCGGCCTTGGCGGGGAAGTCCTGGTTGGAGCCGGTGGACACGTCGTGGAAGACGCTGCCGGAGCTGCTGCTGTTCGCGACCGTGTACAGCCGCGGGCTCGCCTCGCCGAGGGCCGGCTGCCCGGCGGCCTTGGCCTTCTGGTTGAACTGGGCCGCGTAGCCCGACCAGAGCGGCGCGGCCGCGCTGGTGCCGCCGTAGACCTGCCAGCCGCCGGCCGTGTAGATCGCGAAGCCGCTCTGCGGGTCGGCGTTGGACGCGACGTCCGGGACGGTGCGCATGGTGCCGCTGACGCCGGTGCCGGTCTGCCAGCTCGGCTTGCTGAACACGGTGGAGACGCCGCCGCCGGCGGTGCTCCAGGCGCTCTCCGAGGAGTAGGTGTTGCTGCTGCTCACCTTGAGGTTGGTGCCGCCGACACCGGTCTGGTGCGGGCTGGACGCCGGGAAGTCGACCGCCTTGACGGTCGAGCCGCTGGTGGAGCGGGTGCAGTCGCGCGAGCCGTCGTCACCGGAGGCGGAGAAGATCGAGATGCCCTGGGCGGCGGCCTGCTTGAAGGCGTTGTCGACGGCCGTCATCGAGGCGGCGGTGGTGTCCGGCTCGCAGGAGCCCCAGGAGATCGAGATGACCGAGGCGCGGTTGTCGGCCACGATCTTGTTGGCCATGTCGATCTCGCCCTGGTCGCTGTTCGGGGCCTCGTAGACCAGCTGGGTGGCCTTGGGCGCCGCGCCGCGGACGATCTCGCTGTCCAGCTCGACCTCGCCCTGGCCCTGGCCGGGCTTCGAGTCGTAGTTGGCGCCGTCGACCGAGACCGTCGAGACGGCCGGGCCGGTCAGGCCGTACTGCGAGTCGTAGGTGGTCAGGTTGGTCTTGCTGTAGCCGTCGAACTCCCAGAGGGCGACGGTCGTGCCGGTGCCGTCGGCGCCGGTCTTGTTCAGGTTGTACGCGCCGGTGTACTGCGCCGGGGCCATGCCGTTCGGGGTGGCGGTGGCGGCGTTCGGGGCGATCGCGTTCGGCGTGGCCAGGCGGTTCTTGCGCACCGCGTGGTTGTCCAGGCCGCTGACGCCCTGCACCACGCCGGCCAGGTCGGCCGGGATCGAGGCGGCGGCGTCGTTGGCGAAGAAGGCGCGCTGCAGCTGCGGGTCGACGTAGGAGCTCTCGTGCGTGCCGAAGGCCTGCGAGACCTGCGCGGCGGTGCCGTGGGCGTTGACGACCTGGCGGTTGGCGCTCACGTCGGAGACGGTCAGGCCCTGGGCGGCCAGGTAGGTCTTGACCTGGGCGACGTCGGCCTGGGTCGGGCCGAACTGGGCGGTGAACTGCTCCGGCGTCAGGTACTTGCCGAACTCCGGGGTTCCCGGGGTGGCCACCGCGGTGAGGAAGCGGTCCAGGGCGTCGGCGTTGCGCAGCTTCAGGCTGACGGCCACCGAGATCTGCTGCTCGGCCGGGACGTCGCCCTTCTTGTCCGAGTGGGCCACCGCCGGGTTGACGGTGTTCGGCAGGGCGACGCGCGGGGCGGCGTTGGGGGTGGCGGCCTGCGCGGCGGAGACGCCGAGCGAGACGGCGGTCAGCGGAAGCACGGCTATCGCGGCGGCGAGAGCAAGGGAACGGGGGCGCAACGGATCCTCCTCTGGCCGGCTGTGGGGGCCGGCAAGGGGCCAGGCGTTCCGGGGTCGAGAACGCTGGCTCGAACATGACAGAACCGGTGTGCGAAGTGGTTCATGATCAAGCAATTCGTTGCTAAAAAACAGTCAAGTGTGGAGGGCCGGAAACTCCGGGAGTCCATACAGTGAATGACCGGAATTCACGGGACGGTCCATACCAATTCCCGGTGCACGGCACGGACGTAGAATCGGGTGGAGCCGAGGGAGAACGATGACTGACGTGATGGCAGACCCGAGGGACCCGCGACCGCTGATCGGCGAGCCGCTCGCGCTCGACCTGCTCAACACGCGCTGGGCCGGGATACCCGTCAACGACCTGCTCGCCGGGGTCGAAGGGTACGGGATCTGGCTCTCCTCCGCCGGACTGGGCGGCCGCTGCGAGGCCGACGACGCGGGCCTGGCGGCGATCCGGCAGGCCCGCGAGGCGATCCTGGTGGCAGCCCAGGACGCCCGTGAGCAAGGCGAGTTGAGCACCGGGGCGCGGGACGGGCTGGACGCGGTGCTGGCGCACGGGCGGATCCGGCGGACGGCCGGACCGGGCGGGGCCGAGGACCGGGTCGAGGCCGACCGGCCGGAGTGGCTGGCGCCCTGGCTGGCCGCGGACGACTTCCTCACGCTGCTCGGGCAGGGGGCGCCGCGGGTGAAGCAGTGCGCGCACGAGGCGTGCATTCTGCATTTCTTCGACGCCTCACAGAACGGGCGTCGGCGGTGGTGCCGGATGGCGGTGTGCGGGAATCGCGCGAAGGCGGCGCGGCACTATGTGAAGGCCCGGGGTTAACGGACGACCGAACGAATGGTCGGGGCGGCGGGGTTCGGGCGGCGGGGCCCCGGCGTTCGAACGGCGTGGTCCGGGCGGGCGCGCGGAGGAAGGTGCGCGCCCGCCCGGACCGGGGGTCAGGCCGGGGTGCCGAGCCAGGTGGTGAGGGCGGCGCGCAGTTCGCCCTGGCCGGGGTCGACGGCGCCCCAGGCGACGTAGCCGTCCGGGCGGATCAGCAGGACGGTGTCGCGCAGCTTGCCGTGCGGGTCGGCGGGGGCGGCGGAGACCATGCGGTCGGCCCAGGGCTCGGCGGCGGCCAGCTCGTCGTTGCTGACGAGGACGAACCTTCCGGCGCGCAGCGCCTCGTAGAGCCGCTCGGGCGCGGCCGGGCCGCCCTCGACGGGCTGGCTGAGGGCGGTCAGCCGCAGGTCCGGGACGCGCTTGCCGACCTGCGGGTGGGCGTCCTTGGGCGCGGGGTAGGAGATGCCGATGCCGGAGACCAGCCGGGCGCCGCGCTCGCTGACCAGGTCGAGGTGGCCGCCCAGCGCGGTGAGCGCCCCGCGCAGGGCGCGGGTGGGGGCGGACTCGGCGAGGGCGAGCCGGATCAGCGCGCCGGAGGTGCGCAGGACCGTCTTGCCGACCGGGTGCCGCTCGGTCTGGTAGGTGTCCAGCAGGGCGTCGGTGGCCTGCCCGCGGAGGGCGGCGGCGAGCTTCCAGGAGAGGTTGGCGGCGTCCTGGAGGCCGGTGTTCATGCCCTGGCCGCCGGCCGGGGAGTGGCAGTGGGCGGCGTCGCCGGCCAGGAAGACCCGGCCGGAGCGGTAGTTGGGGGCCTGGCGCTCGTCGCTGTGGAAGGTCGAGCTCCAGCGCACGTCCTGCAGGCCGTAGTCCTCGCCGAGGATGGCCCGGGCGAGGGCGGTGAGCTGCTCGGACGTGGGGGCGGTGCCGTCCGGGAAGCGCTCGTTGCGGTCCCAGGCGATCATCCGGAACCAGCCGTCGCCGAACGGGGCGAGGAAGGCGAATCCGGTCTCGTTGGCGCCGACGGTGATCGCCTCGGCGGGTTCGCGGTCCAGCCGGACGTCGGCCAGCACCACGGAGTCGACCACCGATTCGCCGGGGAACGGGATGCCGAGCAGGTCGCGGACAGCGGAGTGGACGCCGTCGGTGCCGACCGCGTACGCGGCGCGGTGGGTCCGGCCGTCGGCGGTCTCCAGGGTCACGCCGTCGGCGTCCTGGCGCAGTCCGGTGACCTCGGCGCCGCGCAGCAGGGTGGCGCCGGCCTTCTCCGCGCGCTCCAGGAGCAGCCGTTCGACGTTGTACTGCGGGGTGATCAGGACGAACGGGAAGCGGGTCTGCAGCGAGCCGAGGTCGACGGTGAAGCGGTCGAACATCTTCAGCGAGCCGAGCGGGCGGCCGGTGGCGATGAGGTCCTCGGCGAGGCCCCGGGCGTCCAGCAGCTCCAGGCTGCGGGCGTGCACGGCGAAGGCCCGGGTGAGGTTGGACTCGGCGGCCCGCTTCTCCAGCACGGTGACGCCGACGCCGGCGGCGGCGAGGTCGCCGGCGAGCAGCAGCCCGGTGGGTCCGGCACCGACGATCAGGACGTCGGTTTCGGTCGTCGGCTTCACGGCCATGTATCAGCTCCCGTTGTTCGGAGGGCGGTTGGACGCCGTTCCCGGCGTTCTCCCAGCCTCCATCATCGCTGGCCCGGCGGGAGCTGTGAACCGCCGGGCCCCGGCGGTGGGTGACCGCCGGGGCCCGGCGGGTGCCGGTGCGAACGCTCAGCTGTGCCGGCGGATCTCCACCGTGCGGAACCGGTTGGCGACGAACGCGCCGTCGCAGTAGGCGGAGTTGGCGGCCGGGTTGGCGCCGGTGCCGTGCAGGTCGGAGAAGGCGGCGGTCTGGTTGGGGTAGACGCCGCCGGTCAGGTTGAGGGAGAGCGAGACACCGGAGTCCAGCGCGGCCTCGACCAGCAGCGCCTCCACCTCGGGGGAGGTGGTGTAGCCGGAGGCCGTCATGGCGCCCTTCTCGCGGACGGTGGTGCGCAGCAGTTCGATGCCGGCGGCGGTGGACTCGACGGCGACCGCGAAGGAGACCGGGCCGAAGCACTCGCTGCGGAAGACCGAGCGGTCGTCCGGCTTGTCGGCGTTCAGCTTGACCAGGGCGGGGGTGCGGAGGGTCGCGCCGGGGAACTCCGGCGAGGTCACCGCGCGCGGGGCGAGGGCGAGCTCGCCGTACTCGCCGCCGGCCGCGGCGGCCGAGCGCTGCAGCACGCCCGGGTTGACCACGGCGCCGAGGATGGCGGCGGCGCGGGCGTCGTCGGAGAGCAGGCCCTCGATCGCGCCGGCCAGGTCGGCGACCACCTCGTCGTAGGTCTTGTCGCCCTGGTCGGTGCCGATGCCACCGCGCGGGATCAGGACGTTCTGCGGGGTGGTGCACATCTGGCCGCTGTAGAGCGAGAGCGCGAAGGCCAGGTTGCCCAGCATGCCCTTGTAGTCGTCGGTGGAGTCGATGACGACCGCGTTGACGCCGGCCTTCTCGGTGTACACCTGGGCCTGCTTGGCGTTCTCCTCCAGCCAGTCGCCGAAGGTGGTCGAGCCGGTGTAGTCGATCATCTTGATCTCGGGGCGGACCGCGAGGGTCGCGGCGACGGTGCCGCCCTCGTGCTCGGCGGCCAGGCAGACCAGGTTGGGGTCGAAGCCGGCCTCGGCGAGCACCTCGCGGGCGGTCCGGACGGTCAGCGCGAGCGGCAGCACGGCCCGCGGGTGCGGCTTGACCAGCACCGGGTTGCCGGTGGCCAGCGAGGCGAACAGGCCGGGGTAGCCGTTCCAGGTGGGGAAGGTGTTGCAGCCGATCAGCAGCGCGAGGCCGCGCGGGACGACGGTGAACTCCTTGGTCATCACCAGCGGCTCGCGCTTGCCCTGGGGCTTGGTCCAGCCGGCCTGCCGGGGCAGCCGGGTCTGCTCGGCGTACGCGTAGGTGACGGCCTCCAGACCGCGGTCCTGGGCGTGCGGGCCGCCGGCCTGGAAGGCCATGCCGTAGGCCTGGCCGGTGGTGTGCATGACGGCCTGGGCGAACTCGTGGGAGCGGGCGTTGATCCGGTGCAGGATCTCCAGGCAGACGGCGGCGCGCTCCAGCGGGGAGGCGGCGGCCCAGCCGGGGCGGGCCGCGGAGAGCGCGGCGATCAGCCCGTCCGGGTCGGCGTGCGGGTAGGTGATGCCCAGCTCGACGCCGTACGGGGAGGCCTCGCCGCCGACCTGGTCGCCGTCGGTGGGGTGGCCCTCGAGGGCGAAGGGCTTGCCGAGCAGGGCGTCGAAGGCGGCCTTGCCGTCCGCCGGGCCGCTCTCGCCGTACGCCTTCGGGAACTCGGGGTAGGGCGACCAGTAGTCGCGCTTGGCGGCGGCGGTGAGCGCGGCGTCCAGGGTGGCCTGGTGGCGCTCGACCAGCTCGCTGACGAGGGGGTGGGTGACCGCTGCGGACATCTGTGCGCTCCTCAGAGGGGAGGACGGGACACGTCACAGAGTAACCGAACGATCGGTCGGCTCAAGAGGGTGCAGCGGTGGGAATCCGCCGGAACGGACGGAGGGCGCGTCCGTGGCGGACGCGCCCTCCGTGGGCCCGGACGAACCGGCCTGTCGGTCGGGGCCGGTTTACGGCACACCCAGCTCGAACAGCACGTACCCCCCGTACCAGCCCGAAGCGATCGCGCCGGTACCCAGCACGGCGGCCAGCACCGGCCAGCTCAGCTTGCGCATCCCGATCGCCGGCGCGACGAACAGCGGGAACGCGGGCAGCAGGTAGCGCGAGGTGTTGCCGAAGATGCCGAGGCTGCCCAGCACCGAGACGATCGTGGCCAGCGTGTAGGCGGTCACCACCAGCGGCGGGCGCAGCCGGATCATCAACACGATCAGCACCGGCAGGCTGAGCACGATCAGGGTCGCCAGCAGATCCGGCACCGGGAACGCGAACGGGTAGTCGCCGCGGCCCAGCAGCACGCCGCGGATCGCGTGCCAGGTGCCCTGGCCCCCGTCGAAGTAGTGCAGCCAGGCGTCGTGCTGCAGCCGGAAGTACCCGCCCCACTCGCCCATCCGCCAGCCCACCCAGCCGACGTAGCCGAGCAGACCGAGCGGGGCCAGCAGCATCGCGGCCAGCGGGCGCAGCACACCGCTCTCCCGCCGGTACAGCTCGACCAGCGCCGCCAGGCCCACCGCGCCGATCAGCGCCGCCGCGGTCGGCCGGTTCAGCCCCGCGACCAGGGTGACCACCCCGGCCGTGACCCACTGCTTGGTCATCACGAAGTAGCAGGCCCAGGCGGCCAGCGCGACGAACGTGGAGTCCGAGTACACCGCCCACTCGGCCCCCGAGCCCGGGGCGATCGCCCAGATCCCGGCCGCAATCACGCCCGCCCGGACGTCCCCGGACAGCTTCTCCACCACGGCGTAGATCCCGGCGGCGGCGAACAGCGAGGCCACCACCGACACCAGCATCCCGGCGCCGTACAGGCCGAGGCCGGTGACGTCCGAGGTCAGCCGCATCAGGCCCGGGTAGAGCGGGAAGAAGGCGGCCGAGTTCTGCTCGACGTTGAAGCCCTCGGGCCCCGGGATCGCGACCAGCGCCGGGTGGTAGCCGAACTGGGCCACCTGCTGGTACCACCAGCCGTCCCAGCTGGCCAGCACGTCCCACGGGTTGGCGCCGCCGCCGAACCGGGCGGGCTTCTTGGCGTAGTCACCGGCGAAGGAGAGCAGCTTCATGAACACGGTGAAGCCGATCAGCTTCAGCACCGCGTAGCACCACACGGCCGGGCCGAAGCGGATCACCAGGGCGCGGCCGCGCTCCTGCCAGGTGCGCGGGTCCTCCGGCTCCCCGCTGCGCTGCTCGGGCACGTCGGAGGCGACTGCCGGTATTACGTTCATCAGCCGTGGACCCCAGCCTGCTGGACGTGGACGGATCGTCCGCAGAGTCTAGGGCCTGCCTTCGAACCCCCGCCTGCGTGGCGACGCTCCCCCAACCTTCGGCCGGGGCCGGTGCGGAGCGGGACGACCCGATCGCGTACCGCGCGGGGCGGCCGGGGATACTCGGAGGATGGCCGATCACACCACGCGCACCGCCTACACCGTGGAGTCACTGCTCGCGGTGACCGTCGACGTCTTCAACGAGCGCGGTTACGACGGCACCTCGATGGAGGACCTGTCCCGGGCGGCCGGGATCTCCAAGTCCTCCATCTACCACCACGTCCGCGGCAAGGAGGAGCTGCTGCGGCTGGCCGTCGGGCGGGCGCTGGACGGGCTGTTCGCGATCCTGGCCGAGCCGGCGGCGGTCGAGGGCCCGGCGGTGGAGCGGCTGGAGCACGTGGTGCGGCGCACCGCCGAGGTGCTGCTGGCGGAGCTGCCGTACGTGACGCTGCTGCTGCGGGTGCGCGGCAACACGGCCACCGAGCTGTGGGCGCTGGAGCGGCGGCGGGACTTCGACCACCAGGTCGCGGAGCTGCTGCGGGCGGCGGTCGCGAACGGTTCGCTGCGCGCGGACGTGGAGCCGCGGCTGGCCACTCGGCTGCTGTTCGGGATGATCAACTCGATCGTGGAGTGGTACCGGCCGGGGCTGAAGTCCGCCGACGGGGTCGCGGACGCAGTGGTGCACCTGGCCTTCGACGGGCTGCGGGCGCGGTAGCCCCTGCCCCCCGACCTCGGCCCCTACCCCTGCCCACGCTCCAGCTCCCCGCCCCAGCCCCCGCCCGCGAGCCGAAGGGGCGCGCCGGTGCCGAAAGGGAGAAGCGAGGAAGCCCTGAGGAACGAAGGGCATTGGAGCGCCGACCGTCGGCACCGGGCCCGAGCGCCCCGGAGGCGAGTGGGCGCAGAAATCAGAGCGCCGGATCCGGGGGGACCTGGTCGGTCTCCTCGAAGACCAGCATGGTGCGGGTGCCGAGCACCTGGGGGATGGACTGGATGCGGTTGAGCACGAGCTCCCGCAGGGCCCGGTTGTCGGCGGTGTGCACCAGCAGCAGGACGTCGAAGTCCCCGCCGACCAGCGCGATGTGTGCCACCCCGGGCAGCTCCAGCAGCTGCTCGCGGACCGTGCGCCAGGAGTTCTGGACGATCTTCAGGGTGAGGTACGCGGACGCGGCCTGGCCGGCCCGTTCGTGGTCCACCCTGGCCGTGAAGCCGCGAATGATGCCGTCCTCGACCATCCTGGAGATCCGGGCGTACGCATTGGCCCGGGACACGTGCACCCGCTCGGCCACCGAGCGGATCGAGGCGCGACCGTCCTGCTGCAGTAGCCGCAGGATCGACCGGTCGACCCGGTCGAGCCTGGACATCTGTTCAGCCGACATGACCCCCCACCCTCACCGTTTGGACGTACTGCCGCCAGTCGACCGCCACTCAGGCCGAATGTCCACCACCTTGTCACGCTTCTGGTCAAGATGAACAGACGACCGAACAATCGGTAGGGAGCCCCGCAACCCCTGGAGGTGCCCCGAGATGACCGTTCTCGACCACAGACACCACACAGGCGTGCCCGGCTGGTCGCCCGGGGCCACCGCCCCGCGCACCGACCCGGCCCCCCTACTCCCGGACCTCTCCCCCGTCCGGGTGCTCGGCACCCCCGCGCTGGAGAAGTACGAGCCGGCGCTGCTGCGCGAGCTCTACCGACGTCTGGTCGTCGGCCGCCGCTACAACCAGCAGGCGACCACCCTGACCAAGCAGGGCCGTCTCGCCGTCTACCCGGCGTCCACCGGCCAGGAGGCCTGCCAGGTCGCCGCCGCGCTGGTGCTCGGCGAGCGCGACTGGCTGTTCCCCAGCTACCGCGACACCCTCGCCGTGGTCTCCCGGGGCGTCGACCCGCTGGAGGCGCTGACCCTGCTGCGCGGCAACGCCCACACCGGCTACGACCCGCGCGCCACCCGCACCGCCCCGCTCTGCACCCCGCTCGCCACCCAGGCCCCGCACGCCGTCGGGCTGGCGCACGCCGCCCGGCTGAGTGGCGAGCCGGCCGTCGCGCTGGCGATGCTCGGCGACGGCGGCACCAGCGAGGGCGACTTCCACGAGGCGCTGAACTTCGCGGCCGTGCTCAACGCGCCGGTGGTCTTCCTGGTGCAGAACAACGGCTACGCGATCTCCGTCCCGCTCAGCGCGCAGTCCGCCGCGCCCAGCCTGGCCCACAAGGCCGTCGGCTACGGCATGCCGGGCCGGCTGGTGGACGGCAACGACGCCCCCGCCGTGCACTCCGTGCTGGCCGAGGCCGTCGAGCGGGCCCGCACCGGCGGCGGCCCGACCCTGGTCGAGGCGCTGACCTACCGGATCGAGGCGCACACCAACGCCGACGACGCCACCCGCTACCGCACCGAGCCCGAGGTCGCCGCCTGGCGGGAGCACGACCCGATCCTGCTGATGGAGCGCGCGCTGCGCGAACTCGGCGCACTGGACGACCGGCTGGTGCAGGACGCGGCGGACGAGGCGGAGGCCCTGGCGGCCCGGATGCGGGCCGAGTTCCACGCGGACCCGGAACTCGACCCGATGTCGCTGTTCGCCCACGTCTACGCCGAGCCGACCCCGCAGCTGCGGGAGCAGGCCGCCCAGTTGTCCGCCGAGCTGGCCGCCGAGGCCGAGGTGCAGCACTGATGTCCACAGCTGTCTCTTCCCGTACCGCCTCCATGGCGCAGGCGCTGAACTCCGCGCTGCGGGACGCCATGCGCGAGGACCCGGCGGTGCACGTCCTCGGCGAGGACGTCGGCGCGCTCGGCGGCGTCTTCCGGATCACCGACGGCCTGACCGCCGAGTTCGGCCCGGACCGCTGCCTGGACACCCCGCTGGCCGAGGCCGGCATCCTCGGCACCGCGATCGGCATGGCGATGTACGGGCTGCGCCCGGTGGTCGAGATGCAGTTCGACGCCTTCGCCTACCCGGCGCTGGAGCAGCTGTTCTCGCACGTCGCCAAGATGCGCAACCGCACGGCGGGCCGGCTCCCGCTGCCGATCACCGTCCGCGTCCCGTACGGCGGCGGCATCGGCGGGGTCGAGCACCACAGCGACGCCTCCGAGGCGTACTACACCAGCACCCCCGGCCTGCACGTGGTCACGCCCGCGACGGTGGCCGACGCGTACGGGCTGCTGCGCGCCTCGATCGCCTCCGACGACCCGGTGATCTTCCTGGAGCCCAAGCGGCTCTACTGGGGCAAGACCGAGTTCGACCCGGCGGCGCCGGTCGAACCGGTCGGCCGAGCAGTGCTGCGGCGCACCGGGACGTCCGCCGTGCTGATCACCTACGGCCCCTCGCTGCCGGTCTGCCTGGAGGCGGCCGAGACGGCGAAGGCCGAGGGCTGGGACCTCGCGGTGCTCGACCTGCGCACCCTGGTGCCGTTCGACGACGAGACGGTCTGCCGGGTGGTGCGCTCGATCGGCCGGGCCGTGGTGGTGCACGAGGCGAGCGGCTTCGGCGGCACCGGCGCGGAGATCGCCGCGCGGGTCACCGAGCGCTGCTTCCACCACCTGGCCGCGCCCGTGCTGCGGGTCACCGGCTTCGACATCCCGTACCCGCCGCCGATGCTGGAGCACCACCACCTGCCCGGGGTGGACCGGATCCTGGACGCGGTCGCCCGGCTGCAGTGGGAGGACTGAGCATGATGCCCGTCGTGCGGGAGTTCCGGTTGCCCGACCTCGGTGAGGGACTCACCGGGGCCGAGGTGGTGCGCTGGATGGTCGAGGTCGGCGAGGTCATCGCGGTCGACCAGCCGGTGGTGGAGGTGGAGACCGCCAAGGCCGTGGTGGAGGTGCCCTGCCCGTACGGCGGGGTGGTCACCGCGCGGTACGGCGAGGAGGGCGAGGAGATCGCCGTGGGCGCGCCGCTGGTGACGGTCGCGGTGGCGTCGGCGGGCGGGGACTCGGAGGTGCCTGCTGTCGAGTCGACTGCCAGGTCGACTGCCGGGTCCTCAGCCGGGCTTTCCGCCGAGGTCGAGCGGCCGCTGGTCGGGTACGGCGTCGCGGAGACCGGGAAGGGCGGTCGGCGGCGCCGGGTCGGCGTGGGTTCGGCGGTAGCCGCTCCCGTTGCTCCCGTTGCTCCGGCTGCTCCGGTTGCTCCGGTCGTGGTCGCGGCGGTCCCCGCCGGTCCGGTCGTGGTGCCGGTGATCTCGCCGCTGGTGCGGCGGCTGGCCCGGGAGCAGGGGGTCGACCTGGCCGCGCTCACCGGGAGCGGGCCGGACGGGCTGATCATGCGGGCGGACGTCGAACGGGCGGTCGCCGCCAAGGTGGCCGCGCCGGCGGCTCCCGCCGCGGTGCTCCCGGCGGCCGTCCAGGAGGGTGTCGTCCCGCTGCGCGGGCTGCGCAAGGCGGTGGCCGAGAAGCTCAGCCGCAGCCACCGGGAGATCCCGGCCGCGACCTGCTGGGTGGACGCCGATGCCACCGAACTGATGGCACTGCGGCGGCAGTTGAACGCGACGCCGGGACCGAAGGTGAGCGTGCTGGCGCTGCTGGCGCGGATCTGCACGGTCGCGCTGGCGCGCTTCCCCGAACTCAACTCCTCGGTGACCGAGGACGGTTCGGGGATCGTCCGGCACTCGGCGGTGCACCTGGGCTTCGCCGCGCAGGGCGAGCGCGGCCTGGTCGTCCCGGTGGTGCGGGACGCGCAGGCCTGCAGCACCGAGCAACTCGGTGAGGAGCTGGGCCGGTTGACCGAGGCGGCGCGCAGTGGCTCGGCCACGCTGGCCGAACTGACCGGCGGTACCTTCACGTTGAACAACTACGGGGTGTTCGGCGTGGACGGCTCCACCCCGATCCTCAACCACCCCGAGGCGGCGATGCTCGGGGTCGGCCGGATCGTCGCCAAGCCCTGGGTCCACAACGGGGAGTTGGCGGTGCGCGAGGTGACGCAGCTGTCGTTCACCTTCGATCACCGGGTCTGCGACGGCGGAACGGCGGGCGGCTTCCTGCGGTTCGTCGCGGACTGCGTGGAGCAGCCGGGGATGCTGCTGCGGCAGCTCTGAGGGCGCCCGCCGCGAGCAGACGGCGGTTGCCCAGGGTGGACGGGGGGCCACCCAGGGCAACCGCGATCGAGTGAGAGTAGCGCGTTCCCGGACCGGGTGTCCGGGCTTCGCGTGATTTGTCGGATGAGCAGTTCGGGCGTGCCACGCTGCCTAGGCGTCAGCAGAGACAAGCCAGGTGGTGGCGCAGGCCGGCCGGAGGCGAAACGATTCTCTTGGGTACTCGAAACGTAGCGGTGAAGTCCCGCAGAACACTTCTGGTCCGCACCGGGCACGGCTCGGCGGGGGTCGCCTCCGTCCCGGGCCTGCCGGAGCTCCCGCCCGAGGGAGTGATGGTGACGGAGGCGCCGTCGACGGAGGGGACCGTACGGCCGCCGATGCCGCTGGACCCGCCGGACCTGCCGCCGGTGGCGGAACCGGTGGGAAACCTGGAGGCCGTCCGCCCGCTGAACCCGGCGATCCCGGCCATGCCATCCGTGCCGCCGGCCGTCCCGTTCGAACCGTCGGCCGTCCCGGCGCCGACCTACCCGGAGGCGGTCTCGACCACCGGCACCTCGCCCGCCTTCCGTCCGCTGTTCGCCGATGCGCCCGGGCTCAACTGGTCTGGTCCGGGCGATAGTTGGAGCGACGCCTGGGGGGCGGTACCGGTGTCCGCCGAGCCCCGCCCGCCCGCCGTCCCCGCCCTTGAGCACTCCGTCCCCGCCGTGGAAGTCCCCGCCGTCGAACTGCCGCTCACCGCCCGGGACATCGAGCTGATCAGGGCCAGCCTCGCCGCCGTCGAGCCGGTCGCCGACCGGGCCACCGCGCACTTCTACGCGCTGCTCTTCCTGCACCACCCCGAGGTCCGCTCGCTCTTCCCCGCCGCCATGGACGTCCAGCGCGACCGGCTGTTCCGTGCCCTGCTGGCCGCCGCGCGCGGCGCCGAGGACCCGGTGGCCCTGCGCGCCAGGCTGGGCGGGCTCGGCCGTGGCCACCGCCGGTACGGCACGCTGACCGGCCACTACGCCCCGGTGGGGGAGTGCCTGGTGCAGGCGCTGGCCCGGTACGCGGGCGGCCGCTGGGACGCCGACACCGAGCTGGCCTGGCGCCGCGCCTACCGGCTGATCTCCTCGATCATGATCGAGGCCGCTGAGGAGGCCGCCCGCACCTCGCCGCCCTGGTGGCAGGGCGAGGTGGTCCGGCACGAGCGCCGCACCCGGGACATCGCGGTGATCACCGTGCGCCCGGACCAGGCGTACCCGTTCCGCGCCGGGCAGTACACCAGCCTGGAGACGCCCTGGTGGCCCCGGGTCTGGCGGCACTACTCCTTCGCCTCCGCCCCCCGCCCGGACGGGCTGCTGACCTTCCACGTCAAGGCCGTCCAGGCGGGCTGGGTGAGCAACGCGCTGGTCCACCGGGCCGCGCCCGGGGACGTCCTGCGGCTGGGACCGGCGGCCGGCTCGATGACCGTCGACCACACCGCCGGCGCGGACCTGCTCTGCCTCGGCGGCGGCACCGGCATCGCGCCGATCCGCGCACTGGTCGAGGAGGTCGCCGAGCGCGGCGCGTCCGGCCGCCGGGTCGAGGTGTTCTACGGCGCCCGCCGCGCCGCCGAGCTGTACGAGCTGGACGGGCTGCGCGAGCTGGCCCGGGCCCACCCCTGGCTGACGGTGCGCCCGGTGCTGTCCGGAACCGGCCCGGCCGAGGGCGCGCTGACCGGTGAACTGCCCGAGGTGGTGAGCCGGTTCGGCCCGTGGACGGGCCGGGACGCGCTGCTCAGCGGACCGCCCGCGATGGTGCGCCGGGGCGTCGGGGTGCTGCTGCGGTCGGGCGTGCCGGCCGAGCGGATCCGGCACGACCTGGTCGGCGACCTGGCGGCGGGCTGAGGACCCGGGTGATCACCCGAGATCGGGTGCGAGGAGCGCGCGGATGCCCTCGATGTTGGCCGCCAGGTACGACCGCAGCCGGGGTGGGACGACGTTGACCGAGGTGACCCCCTCGCGGGTGAACGGCAGCCGGACCACCTCGTACTCGCCGTTCGGCTCCGTCACCTCCGGCCCGTGCCGCCGGCTGAGGTCCATCGAGGCGAGCCGGCAGACGAAGAAGTGCTGCACCTTGACCCCGTGCGGGTGCAGGAGCGTGCCGTCGTCGTGGTGGGTGTGGCTGATGGTGTCGACGAAGGCGGGCACCACGTCCACGATCTTGCCGCCGAGTTCCTCGTCCACCTCGCGGTGCAGCGCCTCGACCACCGTCCGGTCGCCGCGCTCGACCCCGCCGCCGGGGGTGATCCAGTACGGGTGCGGCGCGCCCGGCCGGACCCGCCGGATCAGCACGATCGAGGCCGGGCCGTACGGATCGTCCGGGTCCAGCTCCAGCAGGATCGCCCGCGCGGTGCGCTTCACGACCGGGCGCGGTGGCGGGGTGCGGTTCTCGGGGTCCATGGCCACCTCCGGGGCAGGAGCGTTGTGCGGAAGTCTCCCGCGCCGGGAATGCGTCGAAACCCGGGGAATGGGTCGAAACGCCGTCGCGAAACCGTCGTAAAACCGTCGAACCGTGTCCGGCCGCCATCGGACCCGGCGTACCGGCCGTCCGGGCAGAACGAGAGGTACTGGCGCCATGCAGCACAGCACAGTCCAGGGTCACCTGGTGATGAACCTCGTGGTCTCGCACGAGCTCTCCGTCCGCATCCCGGCGGAGGTGACGTACCGGGCCGACGATCCGTACGCGGTCCGGTTCGCCTTCCACCTGCCCGGTGACGCGCCGGTCACCTGGTTCTTCGCGCGGGAGCTGCTGCTCGACGGGATCGGCGGCCCGGCGGGCGAGGGCGACGTGCACGTCCACCCGGTCGGCGAGGAGCTCTCGGAGGTCCGCATCGTGCTGAGCTCCCCCCACGGCGAGGCGGTGCTGCGGACCCCGTCGGCGCCGCTGACCGCCTTCCTGGCGCGCACCGACCGGCTGGTGCCGATGGGGCAGGAGCTCACCGGGCGGGAGCTCGACGCCGAGCTCGCGGAGATCCTCAGAGGGCGCGAGAACGCGGGGTGAGCGGCCGGGGGCGTGAGCGGCCGAGGGCGCGGTCGCCGCAACGACGGAGGGGCCCGTACCCGGTCGGTCCACCGGGTGCGGGCCCCTCGCGCGTACGCGCACGACGGCGGTCAGTCGTCGTCCAGGGCCAGGTGCAGGCCCCAGGCCACCAGGCTGATGATCAGCGAACCGACCAGTGCGGCCCCGAAGTTGGTCACATGGAAGTCCAGCTCCAGCCGCCCTGACGCCCACGAGGTCAGCATCAGCATCAGAGCGTTGATCACGAAGGTGATCAGGCCCAGCGTGAGGATGAACAGCGGGAACGAGAACAGCTTGACCACCGGCTTGATCAGCCAGTTGACGACGCCGAAAACGACGGCGACGCCGAGCACCGTGAGTGCCTTGTGCTGCCAGTCGGCCTTGCCCTGGGCGAGTTGGATGCCGCTGACGATCCAGGCGGCGACCCAGATGGCCGCCGCGTTGATCAGTGTCTTGATGACGAAACCCTTCATGCCGCCCAAGCCTGGCAGGCACCACCCTCCCGGGGGAACCACCCCACGGCGGGTTGGTGTTGAATGCCCCTGGTTCCGGAGGTGGACGAACGAGGAAGGACGGCGCCGGTGAAGCTGTTCCGGCTGGACGAACTGGACGCCGAACGGGCGGCCAACGACGGCGCGTACCTGCGGTTCCTGCGCGAACCACGGATGTCCGCCGGGCTGTACGCGCTCTCCCCCGGCGACACCGACCCGCAGACCGCGCACGACCAGGACGAGATCTACCAGGTGATCAGCGGCCGGGCCGAGCTGACCGTCGGCACCGAGACCGCGACCGTCGCGCGCGGCACCGTGGCGTACGTCCCGGCCGGCACCCCGCACCGGTTCCACCACATCACCGAGGAACTGCGGGTCCTGGTCGTGTTCTCGCCGCCCGAGGCCTGAACCCCGGGGACTGAACACCGGGGCCTGGGCTTCGGCCCGGCCGTCTAGGGTCGTTCGTATGACCCGCAGCCTCACCGAAGAACTCTGGGCGGCCATCGAGCCGGTCTACGCCGAGATCCTGGCCCACCCCTTCCTCGCCGGCCTCACCGACGGCACCCTGCCGCGCGAGGCCTTCCGCCACTTCGTCGTCCAGGACTCGCACTACCTGCGCGACTACGCCCGCGCCCTCGCCGTCTGCGCCGCCAAGGCGCCCGGCGAGGAGGACGTCCGGGCCTTCGCCGACGACGCGGTCGGCGCGCTGGCCGCCGAGCAGGGCATGCACGCCGAGTTCCTGACCGCCTTCGGCGGCACCGCCGCGCAGGCCGCCGCCGAACTGGTGCTGCCCACCACCCGGGCCTACACCAGTTACCTGCTGGCCACCGTCTACGGCGGCTCCTTCGCCGAGGCCGTCGGCGCGGTACTGCCCTGCTACTGGATCTACGCCCGGGTCGGCGAGGCGCTGCTCGCCCAGGGCTCCCCCGACCCGCTCTACGCCCAGTGGATCGCCACCTACGGCGACGAGGCGTTCCAGTCGGTGGTCCGCCGGGTGCTGGCGCTCACCGACCGGCTCGGCGAGGAGCTCTCCCCGGTCGAACGCCGCAAGGTGGTCGAGCACTTCGTGACCACCTCGCGCTACGAGTGGATGTTCTGGGACGCCGCCTGGCGCGGCGAGCGCTGGCCGGTCTGACCGGCGTCCGACCGGCGTCTGACCGGCCGCCGACCAGCGGCGGACCGGCGGTGGACCGGTTCCCGGCCGGTGCGGCGCGGGCCACCTCGGGGGCCTTCTAGGGGATCTCCCCGGAGGTCGGCGGAGGGTGTCCCCGGGGGTCGGGGTCGGGGTGATCTCGGGGTTCTCTCCGGGCCGTTGGGCCTCGTTCCGGCACTCGGGCCCCCGTACGATCGAAGTATCGAAAGCAAGCGGGATGCGGCACCGGACGGCGGCCGACCCAAGGGGAGAAGAGGAACGGACATGGCTGAGCTCTGGAAGTCGCTGCCCTCGTGGGTGCGCAACATCGTCATCCCGGTGCTGGTCCTGGTGCTGGCCTGGAACGTCGTCGCCTTCGTCTTCGGCGTCGTCGGGGCGCTGCTGAGCATCGCGATCAAGCTGCTGGTGGTGGTCGGCATCGCGGCCGCCGTGGTGATCCTGGTGAAGAAGGCCGCCAAGAGCTGACCCCGCTCCTCCATCGCCGCCCTGAGGCCCGGTCCCCGTCACGGGGAGCCGGGCCTCGGGCGTTCCCCGAGCCGAGGGGATCCGCCGGTGGGCGTGCCCGTCGCTCCGCCCGTGGCGTCACCCGTGGACCCCCTCTGGACCTGCGGCGATCGGCTCGCTACGGTGTTGGGCGTCATGTGCAGGCAACACCGCCTGCGACGCGGGAGCTCGGAGCACCGGGCTGAGAGGACGCTGACCGGACCGTCGACGGACGGACCGACGGCTGCGTCGACCGCAGGAACCTGGACCGGGTAATGCCGGCGTAGGGAGTAGAGGTCAGATGACCACGTTCGAAGCACAGCCGCAGCCTGCCCAGAGCACCCCCAGCAGTGAGCGCACCGGCTACCCGACCCCGGCCTGGCGCAAGGCCTACCGCGAGGGATCCCGCCCCGACCTGCGGGTCCCCTACCGCGAGGTGCGGCTCACCAACGGCAAGGCCGTCCCCCTGTACGACACCTCCGGCCCGTACACCGACGCGTCGTACGAGCCCGACGTCCGACGCGGCCTGCCCGCGCTGCGCGACGCCTGGATCCGCCAGCGCGGCGACGTCGAGGAGTACGACGGCCGCGAGGCGCGCCCCGAGGACGACGGGATCAAGCACACCGCGCCGCGCGGCGGAAACCTGCGCAACCTGGACGCCGTCTTCCCCGGCCGCCCGCGCCGCCCGCTGCGTGGCCGCGGCGGTGTCGCCGTCACCCAACTCGCCTACGCCAAGGGGGGCGTGGTGACCCCCGAGATGGAATACGTGGCACTGCGCGAGGGCCTGGCGCCCGAGTTCGTGCGCGCCGAGGTGGCCCGCGGCCGGGCCGTCATCCCGGTCAACGTGAACCACCCGGAGGTGGAGCCGGCCATCATCGGCACCAACTTCCTGGTGAAGATCAACGCCAACATCGGCAACTCCGCCGTCACCTCCTCGATCGAGGAGGAGGTGGAGAAGATGACCTGGGCCACCCGCTGGGGTGCCGACACCGTCATGGACCTCTCCACCGGCCGCAACATCCACACCACCCGCGAGTGGATCCTGCGCAACTCCCCCGTGCCGATCGGCACCGTGCCGCTCTACCAGGCCCTGGAGAAGGTGGACGGCAAGGCCGAGGAGCTGAGCTGGGAGGTCTACCGGGACACCATCATCGAGCAGTGCGAGCAGGGCGTCGACTACATGACCGTCCACGCCGGCGTGCTGCTGCGCTACGTCCCCCTCACCGCCCGCCGCAAGACCGGCATCGTCTCCCGCGGCGGCTCGATCATGGCCGCCTGGTGCCTGGCGCACCACCAGGAGAACTTCCTCTACACCAACTTCGAGGAACTCTGCGACATCCTGGCCACCTACGACGTCACCTTCTCGCTCGGTGACGGCCTGCGCCCCGGCTCGATCGCCGACGCCAACGACGAGGCGCAGTTCGCCGAGCTGCAGACCCTCGGCGAGCTCGGCCGGATCGCCCGCGAGCGCGACGTCCAGGTCATGATCGAGGGCCCGGGCCACGTCCCGATGCACAAGATCAAGGAGAACATGGATCTCCAGAAGGAGATCTGCGACGAGGCGCCGTTCTACACCCTCGGCCCGCTCACCACCGACGTCGCCCCCGGCTACGACCACATCACCTCCGGCATCGGCGCCGCGATGATCGCCTGGTGGGGCACCGCCATGCTCTGCTACGTCACGCCCAAGGAGCACCTGGGCCTGCCCAACCGGGACGACGTCAAGACCGGCGTGATCACCTACAAGATCGCCGCCCACGCCGCCGACCTGGCCAAGGGCCACCCCGGTGCCCAGGAATGGGACGACGCCCTCTCCGACGCCCGCTTCGAATTCCGCTGGGAGGACCAGTTCAACCTGGCCCTCGACCCGGAGACCGCCCGCGCCTTCCACGACGAGACCCTCCCCGCCGAACCCGCCAAGACGGCCCACTTCTGCTCCATGTGCGGCCCGAAGTTCTGCTCGATGAAGATCAGCAAAACCATCAATGAGAAGTTCGGCAACGGCCAGGCCTCGCCGGAGTACGACGAGACGGCTGTCGAGGGCATGAAGGCCATGTCCGAGGAGTTCAAGGCCCACGGCAACAAGGTCTACCTGCCGATGGCCGACTGACCCAGGACACCTGAGCGCCGCCCCGATCACCTCGGGGCGGCGCTCCGCTGTTTCCGGGGCTCCCTCCGGGCACCCGAAATCCCGTGGACGAGGCGGGCGGCCGGGTGCTGCCATGGTGGGACGGTTCTCCGTGCTGGAAATGGGAAACCTGTCGTACCGTCATAGTGGCTGCGCAGAGCTGGTTTTGGGGGAAGCGCATGGTCGGATCAGTGGCGAAGGCGGGAGCGTTCGTGACGCTCGCGGCACTCTCACTCACCGCGTGTGGAGGTTCGTCGGGTCCAGGTGATCCCAAGGAGTCCCGGACGCAGACCTCGGCTGCCGTGCCGTCCCAGTCCGCCGTGCCGTCCCGGTCTGCCGCGCCGGCCAAACCGATTCCGGCGGCGTTCGACAGTACAAGGGGATGGGAGGTCGAGGCGGGCAAGGACGGGAACCTGCGTGGTCCGGCTGTCGCATCCGACGCGGGACTGATCCTGTTCCGTTCGATCTCCGAGGACAAGAAGACCGCCAGCGTCCTCGCCTACGACGCGAAGACCGGTGCGATCCGCTGGCGGAGCAAGCCGGTCGCGAATCCCACGCGCGACAGCCTGGACGCCGACGCCATGGTGTTCGTCACGCACAAGGCCGGTAAGGAATACGTGGTCCTCGCGGTCACGGGTACCGAAGGCGGGGACGGTGTGAACCGGGCGAGCGGCGTCACACGGCTTGCCGCGTACGACACGGCGTCCAGCGGTGAGGCGGCGCCGGTCAAGGAGACCACGGTCCCGGACAAGGCCACCGGTTACGGCGTTCAGCGCGACGGCGGCCTCACCGCGGTGCAACTGGGCCGGTCCACGGCCGTGGTGGACGTGCTCTCGGGCCAGGTCACCACGTACGACCGGAACAACGCCGCCCTGAACGCCCCCAAGCCCTGCGAGCTGGCCTTCGGCTCCTGCAACACCAGTACGGGCGTCACAGCGCTGACCCCGGCCGGCCCGCTGGTTCAGGGCCGGGGCGCCTTCTGGGCGCTCGGCGGCTGGTTCAGCGGCGACGTGGTACCCGCAGGGGCGAGCGCCATCGTGGGCTCCAGCACAGTGACGGCCTACGGATCACCCGATGGCCATGTCGTGGCCGCGTGGCCGTCCACCGGGCACGACAACGACAGGTCCGTCTGGGCCGTGCACGACGGCGGGACCGGCCAAGTGCTCGCCACGGTCGAGTGCACGGGGAAGAAGGCCACGCCCCGACTGTCGTCCGACGGCCGCTACCTGATCGCCGACTTCGCGGTCTTCGACCTTCAGGCGAAGAAGGGCTACTGCTTCGAGGCGACCGGCGCCCGCAACCCCGTTCAACTGACCACGGTGGACAAGGACGGAACGGCGTACGGCAACGCCAAGACACCCGACCAGAACACCGGCGGCCTGAGCGATACACCGACCTCGGTCGTCCTGGCCACCGGCCAGGCATCCGCGCTCCCGGCCGGGACACTCGTCCCGGACCTGATCGGTGCGGACGCCGCGGTCTTCGGCACCGACACCGGCATCGGCCCCGTCCTCGTCTACCCGCGGCGCTGACCCTGCCACGGCACGCCGAGCCGTCCCCGAGTCGCGCCCCGATGCCGCCCAGAAGGCATCACGTCGGCGCATTCAGACGCGATGTGCTGGTTTCGGACTGAAGTTGTCGTCGATGAAGATCTCGCAGAAGATCCGCGACGAGCACGGCGACGGCGCGACGGCCGTCGGCACCGAGTTCGACGCCGAGGCGCTGGCCGGCATGCAGGCCATGTCCGAGGAGTTCAAGGCCCACGGCAACAAGGTCTACCTGCCGATGGCGGACTGACCGCAGGTACCGAGGCGCTGCGCTGGGATCCCGGAAGGGGCGTCCGGCGCAGCGCCTCGAACATGCGGGTGCGCAGGTGGAGTCGGCCGGCGGACTTCTCGGGTGTGCGTCAGAGTCCGAGGATTTCGCGGATGAGGCCGAGCTTGTGCTCCGGGGAGAGGTCCTGGGGACGGCCGACGAGCAGGCCGTTCATGACGGTGGGGACGTCGGAGCCGTCGGGGGCCTGGATGGCGTCGATGACCTGGCAGCGCAGGCCGCCGTCCCGGAGGAATACCCATACGTCGTGTTCCTGCCGCGGCTCCCTGTTCTCTCCCGGGGAGAGCCGCCAGGTCGGGAACCAGCCGAGCCCCTCCTCGGTAAGACTCTGCTATGGCGCCGGTGGCGACCTGGGCAGCGGACGCGAAGTATGCCCCCGTCGCTCGGTCACAGGCGAACGACATGCCGAGGCGGGGGGAATCTCCCCGATCGGCGCTGGTGCGTCACTCCGTTGCATCTTTATCAGTCTCTTCTTTCTATGTTGTTGTTGCACGGTGTAGTTAGTCGGTGACTCCTCATCACCTCGCCTGGCCGGCAGCCGCTCTTCGTGGCGCCTCCGGCGCGAGTGCGAGGGGTGGGGCCGGACCGAAAGCTCACCAGCGGCGCTCCGAATCCCCCCTTCGGGTGACGGAGTTCAGCGGCGACAAGAAAGGTCTTTGTCCTATGGCAGTCGATGCCATGTTGTCCGCTCCACCAGAACGAGGGCGTAGACGATCTCGACTCGCGGGAACGTTCGTCCTGCTGTCCGGATTGACGTTGCTTGCGTCGGCCGGTCTGGCCACGATTCCCGCGAATGCCGCAACGGCACAAGTGGGGTTGGGGACCGACACCAGCTATGCGGTCCTCGCGGGCTCAACCGTCACCAACACCGGCTCCAGCGTCATCAACGGCGACCTGGGGCTCTTCCCGGGCACCAGCGTGACGGGCTTCCCCCCTGGAGCCGTGAACGGGGTTCAGCACGTCAACGATGCGCAGGCGGCGCAAGCCCAGTCCGACCTTGTCATCGCCTACAACGACGCCGCCGGTCGGGCCCCCACGGCCATCCTGACCTCTCCCGGCGACATCGGCGGACTGACGCTGACGCCTGGCGTCTACAAGGCGAGCTCGTCGCTCAACCTCACCGGGACCGTCACTCTCGACGCCATGGGCGACCCGAACGCCGTCTTCATCTTCCAGATCGGCTCCACCCTCATCACGGCTCCGTCGAGTGTCGTCAGCCTGGTCAACGGAGCACAGCCCTGCAATGTGTTCTGGCAGGTCGGTAGCTCCGCCACCATCGACGTCAACTCCTTCTTCAAGGGCAATATCCTGGCCCTCACGTCCATCAGCGTGAACCACGCCTCGGTGATCGAAGGCCGCGCCCTGGCGCGCAACGGCGCCGTCACTCTGGACGACAACACCATCACGAGGGCGGCCTGCACTGTCGGCCCCCCTGGGCCGAGTGGCCCGGCTGGGCCGAGTGGCCCGGCTGGGCCGAGTGGCCCGGCTGGTCCTCCTGGTGCTGCCGGTTCTCCGGGTGCGCCTGGTCCCAACGGTGCGCCTGGTCCTAACGGTTCGCCGGGTGCTCCGGGTGCTCCCGGTCCCAATGGCGCGCCTGGTCCTAACGGTTCGCCGGGTGCTCCGGGCGCTCCCGGTCCCAACGGTGCGCCTGGTCCTAACGGTTTGCCGGGTGCTCCGGGTGCTCCGGGCGCTCCCGGTCCCAATGGCGCGCCTGGTCCTAACGGTTCGCCGGGTGCTCCGGGTGCTCCCGGTCCCAACGGTGCGCCTGGTCCTAACGGTTCGCCGGGTGCTCCAGGTGCTCCCGGTCCCAACGGCGCGCCTGGTGCTCCGGGTGCCAAG
>NZ_JBVISA010000002.1:207696-249499 GCF_055575755.1 Kitasatospora sp. NPDC034035
AATGGTTCGCCTGGCGCCAATGGTTTGCCCGGCGCCAATGGTTCGCCTGGCGCCAATGGTTTGCCCGGCGCCAATGGTTCGCCTGGCGCCAATGGTTTGCCCGGCGCCAATGGTTCGCCTGGCGCCAATGGTTCGCCTGGCGCCAACGGTTCGCCCGGTGCCAACGGTTTGCCCGGCGCCAATGGTTCGCCCGGTCCTGCCGGTCCTGCCGGTCCTGCCGGCCCTCCTGGCCCCGCCGGGCCCACCGGCCCCGTCGCTCCCGTTGGTCCGGCTGGGCCGCCTCATCATCCAGGTGGTCACGGCGGTCAGGAGCACGGCGGCCACGAGCAAGGTGATCACGGCAACGGCCAGGGCGGTCACGAGCAGGGTGGACCGGCCGAACACCCGAAGGGGGCGGGACAAGCACTGGCCGCCACTGGCTCCGGCAAATCGATTGGCATCGCGGTTGGCTCGGCGGCCGCCATCGCCCTCGGAGGCTCGGTCCTCATCCTCGTGAGGCGTAGCGGACGAGCCGCAGCCCGCCGCCGGCACTAGCCCTCGCAGGTATCCAGGGTCAGCCCATGTTCTGCTCGATGAAGATCTCCCAGAAGATCCGCGACGAACACGGCGACGGCGCGACGGCGGTGGCATCCGGCTACGACGCCGAAGCCGGCATGCAGGCCATGTCCGAGGAGTTCAAGGCCCAGGGCAGCCGGGTCTACCTCCCGCTGGCCGACTGACGGTGATGCCTGGTTGACGGCGTGCTCCGGGAGGCTGACAGGTCTCCCGGAGCGGCGCCCCGGCGGCGCGACGTTCAGGCGGGCTCGGCGGCGAGCAGGCGGTTGGCGGCGAGCAGGTGGTTGGCTCGGTCCGCGGTGAGGACGCCGAGGATGTAACCGTCCTCGTCGATCACGGGCCAGATGGCCAGGCGCTTGATCCGCATCGCGAGCGCGGCCAGGGTCAGGCCCATGGTCGGCCACGTGAACGGGCCGCGCTGGTGCGTGGTGGCGCTGATCACGGTCCGCTCGGTGCACCGGGAGCGCGTCAGGAACGGGTGAAGCCCGGCGCGGGTGACCAGTCCCTCGCACCGGCCGTTGTGGTCGCGGACGAGCAGGAAGTCGATGCGGGCGCTGTGGAGGATGTCGTCGGCCTGGGCGACGGTGCTGTCGTCGGCTATCTGGTAGGCGCAGGGGTCCATGGCGTCGGCGACCGTGAGGCCGTGGCCCGGCCGTGCCGACTGCGGGGAGTGAGTGGTCACGGCGTACACCGGTCCCGCCTCCGGGCCGGCCTGGGGCTGCCCGGAACGTCCTTCACCCAGAACGAAGCCGGAACGGGTACCGGAATGCGCGATGCCCTGGATGCCTTCGAGCGTACTCCTGCGGGCCGGACGGCACCTGGGAGACCTCCGCGGAGTACCGTGGGAGACAGCCGAGGACATTCCGAATATCGGCATTCGCGCTGGTGTCGCCCTGGGTCATGATTGGTCCCTCGTGGACCAGACGGGCGGCCTCACATGATGCCGGTCCCTCTCCCCACGCCTTCCTCCCCCGGGCCGTGGTCCGTGCCCGGTGCTCCGCTCCTGCCACGCCTGGTGCTGGAGCCGACGATGACTCGGGAGGGGATCTTCGACGGCGCGTGGTGGCCCCGCTCGAACCACATCCTGGCCGAGCTGCCGGACCTGATCACCGCGCTCGGCGCCCACCTCGGGCCGATCGTTCGGGTCGGCCTCGACACCTCGGCCTGGGGCGAGGTACCCCGGTCCCTCATGGTGAACGGCCTCATGGTCAAGATCAACTGGTTCGCCGGCAGTGACGCGACGATCAGTGTCACCCGGGGCTTCCAGGACCACTTCCTCCTCCTGGTGGTACCGCCCCGCACCGATCCGGAGAACGCTTCCTCGGCGATGGCAGGTGCCTCGGCAACCGGAAACCACACCCCGGCGGCCGAACTCCTGCGTTGAGCCGGCTGCCTGTGGCTTTCCCTGTGCTGGTTCAAGGCCCAGGGCAACCGGATCTGCCTCCCGCCGGCGGACTGACGACGCACCAACGCGGGCGCTGCTCCGGGAGGACTTCCCGGAGCAGCGCTTCGGCTGCGCAGAAATCTGCTCGGTGACCTGGGGCCGTGCCTGGGATGATCCATGCCATGCAGCCTTGGAACGCTTTGAGCCCGACCGTTCGGTTGATCTGCCCTTGACGGCTGTTCGGCTGTTGGCGGGTTGAAGTGCCGCCCCGGCCCTCCCCTGTGGGGTCGGGGCGGCACCCGTCACCGGGGGTACCAGCGGAGTTCGACGGTGTTGCCGTCGGGGTCCTGGACGTAGACGGAGGTGGCGGTGCCGCGGGCGCCGTAGCGGGAGACGGGTCCTTCGAGGACGGTGAAGGTGCCGGAGTCGATGACCTCCTGCCAGTCGAGGGGTTCGACGGTGAGGCAGATGTGGTCGACGTTGGACTCGTTCCGGGGGCGGCTGGTCAGGTCGATGATGGTCTCGGCGGTGACGCGGACGGACGGGAAGGGCGCCTTCCCGGCGCGCCATTCGTCGACGCGGACGGGCTCCAGGCCCAGGAGGCCCGAGTAGAAGGCCAGGGAGCGTTCGACGTCCGAGACGTTGAGGACGAGGTGGTCGAAGGCGACGACGCGCATGGGTGGGTTCCTTCGGTGGGTGGGGGAGGGGAGGGTGGGGGTCAGGCCTGCTGGTAGTGCAGGTGGACCACGCCGGTGCTGAAGGTGGCCGAGTGGGCGAGTCGCAGGGGGATCCGGTCCTGCTCGGTGAACAGGCGGATGCCGGGGCCCAGGACGATCGGGTGGACGAGCAGGTGGAGGTCGTCGATCAGCCCGGCGCGCAGCAGGGTGCGGGTGAGCATGATGCTGCCGGAGAGGCTGATGTTACGGCCCGGCTGCCGCTTGAGCTCGGTCAGTTCGGCGACGAGGTCGCCGCCGAGGACGGTGGAGTTGTTCCACTCGGCCTTGCCGAGCGTGGTGGAGACGACCAGCTTGGGGATCGCGTTGAGGGCGTCCGCCATGTCGCCGCTCTGGAGCGGCCAGGTGGCGGCGAAGGCCTCGTAGGTGCGGCGGCCGAGCAGCAGGGTGTCGGCCGCGGCGGCGAGGCCGCCGACGACGGCGCCCATCTCCTCGTTGAGATAGGGGAAGTGCCAGGTCTCGGGGGCCTCGACGACGCCGTCGAGGGACATGAAGAGGCCTGCGGTGATCCGACGGCCGGTGGCGGCAGTGGCGGCAGTGGCGGCGGCGGTGTCGGCGGTGTCGGCGGGGGTGCTGGGGGCGGTGCTGGGGGCGGTGCTGGTCATGGGGGCCTTCGGGTTCGGCGGTGGTACTGCCGCGGGCGGTTCGGCGCGGCTGGTGACGGGTTCTACGATCCTCCGGGCCGGACCAGCCATCAATGTCTGATGAACGTACGATCGTTGAGCCGGATTCAACGATCGAGGGGTGGCGCGGGATGCTGGAACGGTTGGAGATCGATGTCCTCCTCGCGCTCGCCGAGGAGCTGCACTTCGGCCGGACCGCCGAGCGCTTGCACCTGACCACCGGGCGGGTCAGTCAGGTGGTGAAGAAGCTGGAGCGCCGGATCGGCGGCCAGCTGTTCGAGCGCACCAGTCGGTCGGTCCGACTCACCGCCGTGGGTCGGCAGTTGGTCGATGACCTGGTCCCGGTGGTGGAGGCGACGGCGGCGGCCCTGCGTCGGGCGGAGGACGCCAGCCGGGGGGTCACCGGGCGGCTGCGGGTGGCGTTCCTCGGCGAGTGGACGGCGCCGCTGCTGCTCAAGGCGGCCGCGCTGTTCGGCGAGCGGCACCCCGACTGCCGGGTCGACGTCTGCGAGGTCCAGCTCTCCAACTCCCGGGCGAGTCTGGTGGACGGTTCGGTGGACGTGCTGATCGCCTCCTACCCGTTCGACGGCATGGCCCGCGGCCCGGTCCTGCTGACCGAGCAGCGGGTCCTCGCGGTGGCCGCCGGGCATCCGCTGGCCGGGGAACGGTCGGTGTCGATCGAGGTGCTCGCCGACCATCCCGTGGTGCAGTACCCGGCGGTCACCTCGGTGGGCTTCAAGCGGGACCGCACCCCCGGCCACACCCCGGCCGGCCGCCCGGTGCCCAAGGGACCGTCCGGCGGCACGTTCTCCGAGATGCTCAGCCTGGTCGCCATGGGCCGCGGCGTCCTGCCGGTCGGCGAGCACTCGCGCCGCTACTACCCCCGCCCGGACGTCGCCTACGTGCCGATCCACGACGCGCCCCCGATCGAGCGCGGCCCGGTGTGGCGGGAGGGGAACACGACGGCGCGGGTGCTGGCGTTCGTGCGGGCGGCGGCGGACGCCGCCGGGGTGGCGGGGGCCGGGTGACGGAGGGTGCGCCGGCCCTCAGGAGATGCCGGTCCTCACGAGATGCCGCTCCTCAGGAGATGGCGCGCAGGCGGGGCGGGGCCGGGGTGAGGAGGCGGTCGAGGTGGGCGGCGGTCTCGTCGTCGGCGGGGAGGAGGACCAGGAGCTGCTGGGAGTCGGCGGGGAGGTCCAGGGTCTCCCGGTGGAGGCGGAGTTCGGGGCCGGCGGGGTGGTGGAGGCGGAGTGGGCCGCGGCGGGGGACGAGGTGGTTGCCGAGACGGCGGGTGAACTCGGGGCCGGCGACGGGGGCGAGTTCGGTGCTGAGCCATTCGGAGGCCTCGGCGGAGGGGCCGAGCCAGAGGTCGAAGGCCTGCTCGTCGGCGATGTCGTGCCAGTCGGCGAAGAGGTCGTGGGCGCGCGGGTCGGTGAAGACGTAGCGGGTGAGGTTGGGGGCCGGGTCGTCGAGCAGGCCGGCCGCGCCGAGGACGGCCGCGTAGCCGCTGGTGTGGCCGAGGACGTCGCCGAGCCGGTTGGTGACGGCGGCGATGCCGGGTTCGAGCAGCCGCAGGGTTTCGCGGACGGTGGAGCGGATCTCGCGGGGCGCGGGGGCGGGCCGGGTGCGTCCGGCGCACGCGCCGCCGGTGATCTTCGTGAGGTAGCGCAGGTGGTTGCGTTCGGCGTGGTCGAGGCTGAGGGCGTCGGCCAGCGCGTTGACGACGGCGGTGGACGGGTTGCGGTCGCGGCCCTGTTCCAGCCTCGTCAGGTACTCGACGCTGATGCCGGCGCGGATGGCGAGGTCGGAGCGGCGCAGCCCGGGTGAGCGGCGGCGGCCGTGGTCGGGCAGGCCCAGTGTCTCCGGCTGGATGCTGTCGCGCTTGGCGCGGATGAAGTCCCCCAGTGGTGTGCCCATATGACGAGCGTAGGTCGCGTGGCGGCGCGGAGCCTGGCCCTGCTGGGGCCAGCCTGAGCGCAGCCTGGGCGGGGACTCGCCCGCTCGCCTGAGTCGCCGTCAGGACAGCAGGAGTCCCCAGGACAGGGCCGGATGGTTGAGCCGTACGGGTGAGCCTGGGGAAGATCGGGGCGGTGTCGGCGGTTGGGGCCGGGGACAGGGCAGGACTCGACGGACGGGGGCGGAATGACCGAGCGGATCACGGCGATCGCGAGGCTGCGGGCGAAGGCCGGGCGCGAGGCGGAGATGCGGGAGCAGGCAGGGACGATGGTGGGGGCGAGCCTGGCGGAGCCGGGCTGTCTGTCGTACCGGAACTACGTGGACCCGGAGGATCCGGCGGTGCTGGTGGTCGTGGAGGAGTGGGAGTCCCGGGAGGCGTTCGACGCGCACCTGGCCAGCCCGCATCTGGCGCGGTCGCTGGACCGCACGGCGGAGCTGCTGGACGGCCCACCGCAGTTGCGGGTGCTGACGGACGTGCCGGAGCCGACGCCGTAGTGCCGGGGCGCGGCGGCGGATCCGGCTCCTCGGTGTGAGGACCGGGCGGGCGAGGTTGTCGCCCGGGTGGCGCCGTCGGAGGGGAGTTCGGCGGCCGACGGCTCAGGTGACGTCGTCGGGGCCGGTGAAGGCGGGCGGGGTGTAGCCGGGGCCGGTGAAGTCGGGGGTGGTGAACGCGGCGGGGCGGGACGTGCGGCCCTCGGGGTCGGTGAGGCCGTCGGGGCCGGGGCTGGTGAAGGCGGGGGAGGTGTAGCCCGGGCTGCTGAAGTCGGGGCTGCTGAAGTCGGGTCCTTCGCCGGTGTCGGGTCCTTCGGCGGTGCCGGGATCAGGAGCGGGTTCGGAGGCGGGTTCGCGCCCGGGTACCGGCGGGAGTGCGGCGTGCAGGTAGGGCAGGAGGCCGCGGTCGCGCAGGGCGGTGCGCCATTCGGTGCGGGCGGCGGCGAGTTCGGCGGCGAGTTCCGGGTCGGTGCCGGCCGGGGCGGCGGTGCCGTCGCGTATGGCGGTGAGGAGGAGTCCGACGATGCCGATGGCCATCGCGGCGACCCCGGCGGCGAGGGCGACCCAGCCGGCGGTGACGAGGGACCGGGCGAGGGCGAGGTCCGGCTCGGCGGCGCGCAGCAGGTAGCCGACCAGCAGCAGGAAGAGGGCGGCGGCCCAGGCGAGGATCGGGGTGAGCACGGTGAGGACGGGGAAGAGTCCGGCGCCGCCGTTCGCGGAGCGCAGTTGGGTGAGCAGGCCGGGGGCGGTGGGTTCGGTGCCGGGTGGGGGTGGGGGTGTGGCGCGCAGGCTGTCGCGCAGCCGGGTGTAGTGCGCGTATTCGGTGGCGGCCGCGGCGTTGATGCCGTCGGCGTCGCGCAGCGCGCGGATGCGCAGCTGGTCGGTGGTGTGCGCGCCGGGCGCGCGCAAGGCGGCGAGGACGGTGCGGTCGCGCAGGGCTTCGGCGAGGAGGCGCTCGTACTCCGGGCGGTCCTCGGCGAGCAGCGGCGGGGGGTTGGACATGGGGACCCCGTTCGTGCGGACTCCGGTTCGCTCCGCCCCGGGGGCGCGGGCGCCCTCAGGACGCCGAAACGGGCGCGGAGGCGGGCCGCCGGACGGGCGGCCGGGTGTGGTGTGCCTCATGGTAGGGGCGGGTGTGCCCGGGCTGACAGTCGGTTTCCGGAATTTCGCGCCCCGGGCCGCGCGCGTGCGACGGCCCGAGCGCTGGGAACAACTGTTCGATGAAGGCCGTCAGTTGATGGGCAGTCGGGCGACCAGCAGGCGCCCCTCCATGGTGACGCCGCCGTCCATCGCCACCGCGAGGTCGTCCGCGTACACGTACGGTCCGGGGATGTGCGGGGGCTGGCCGTCGTCCGCGTGCACCGCGCCGGTGAGGTACGGGATGGGGCTGTGCCCGTGCACGATCCGGGTGCCGCCGTAGGTGTCCAGCAGTTCGTGGACGGCCGTGGGCCCGGCGTCGCCGCGGAAGGCGAAGCGCTTGGTGAAGCGGCGGAAGCAGTCCCACCACTCGTCGACGCTGCCGTCGGCGAGCAGGCTGTGCACGGCGTCGTTGACGTCGGGGATGGACTCGCCGTACTCCAGGTACGCGGTGGTGTCGGAGTGCAGCAGCAGGTGGTCGTCCTCCAGCGCGACGGCGGGGAGCCGGGACAGCCAGCTGATGTGGTGCGCCTCCAGGCGGTCCAGGTCGTTCTGCTGGCCGCCGTTGAGCCGCCAGGCGGCCAGGAAGGAGGCGGTGCCGGCGGTGGACTGGACCGGCTCGTCGCCGTACTTGGCGGCGCCGAGGAAGAGCAGTTCGTGATTGCCCATCAGGGCGCGGCAGTAGCCGCCGGCCGCGGCGGCCTCGGCGGCGAGCTGCATGACCAGGTCGATGACGCCGATGCCGTCGGGGCCGCGGTCGGTGAAGTCGCCGAGGAACCAGATCCGGGCACGGCCGGCCGACCAGTGGCCGTCGGCGTCGATCAGGCCCTGGTGGTGCAGCTCGGCGCGCAGCTCCTCGAGGTAGCCGTGCACGTCGCCGACGACGTACACCGGGCCGGGGGGCTCGCCGGGGCCGGGGGCCGGGTACGGGTAGGTCGGGGCGGCGGGGTCGGGCAGCGGCGGGCCGAGTTCGATGGTCGGCGGGTCGTCGCGGCCGGCGAGCTGGAGGGCCGGGGAGGGCTGGTCGGGGAGGGTCGGCTCGTAGCCGGCGCGGTCGTCGTAGCCGCTGTTGTCCTGGCTGTCGTACGCGGCGTGCTCCTGACCTTCGTAGGCCGTGTGCTCCTGGCCGTCGTAGGCCGGGCGCTCCTCGTATCCGGTTCGTTCCTCGTATCCGGGCCGGTCGTCGTAGCCCGCGTGGTCCTGGTGCGAGAACGCCGCGGACTGGTCCACCGCGTTGCCCTGGGCGTCCACCGCGTTGCTCTGGGCGTGCACGGTGTGGCCCTGGCCGTCGGTGGTCCAGTGCTGTTCGAGGTAGCGGGCGCCGCCGTAGCCGCTGTAGGTCTCGGCGTCGTACGGGGTGCTCGGGTAGCCCTGGGCGGGGTCGGGTTCGTAATAGGTGCCGTACGGCAGCACGTCGAGGTCCGGCTGGTGGCGGGGGCCCGAGTGGGGGTACTCGGGCCCGGGGAAGCGGTCCTCGGGTGTCATTCGCCCATCATAGGAAGACCACTCTCCCGCCGTCGTCACCTGGTGGGCATCCAATCCTCCGGAGCGTCAGCCGGGCGGCCCCTGGGGGTCCGTTTTGTCCTGGCTCGGTATGGTCTCATCAGCTCTGGCCGGGCTTCCTTCGTGCTCGCCCGGCTCCGGTCGGTACCCGTTCGGGGGCTGTTCGGCGTGCCGGGGCGGCGTCTTGTGGACGCCCCGACCGAGGCCCTGATCGACGCCCCGACGGACACCCCGATCGACGCCCCGCCGACGTCGATCGTGTCGGCGGTCTAGACCTCGCCCGGCGGTCGGGGCGGGCTGACGGTGGTGCGCGGACTCCGGCGTTGGGAGGACGCGCGGACGATCAGTTCGGTCGGCATCAGGGTGCCCGGCGGCGGTCCGGTGCCGGCGGTGCGGAACCGGGGCGGGAAGAGCCGGGCGATGTCGACGCCCGTGCCGGAGTCCACGCCCTCGATGGCGTCGATGAGCAGGTTGACGACGGTGGTGCCGATCTTGCGCGGTTTGAGCGAGAGGGTGGTGATCGGCGGCTCGGTGGTCGCGTAGACGTCGCTCTCGCTGCAGCAGACCAGCAGCAGGTCGTCCGGGACCCGCAGGCCGTACCGGCGGGCGGCGGCGAGCAGGTCGGTCCCGTTGGGGTCGAACAGTCCGTAGACGGCGTCCGGCCGGTCGGGGCGGGCGAGCAGCCGGTCGGCGGCGACCGCGCCGGCTGCCGGGTCGTGCGCCGGGTAGGTCTCGTACACCGGTTCCTGTCCGACCTTGGCGCACCAGCCGAGGTAGGCCTCGGTGGAGAGCCGGGTGTAGGTGTCGGTGCTGGTGCCGGTGAGCAGGCCGATCCGGCGGGCGCCGGCTTCGGAGAGGTGGTCGAGGATGCCGAGCACGGCGGCCTCGTGGTCGTTGTCGACCCAGGCGGTGACCGGGCAGTTGCCCGGTTTGCCGTCGCTGACCACCGGGACGCCGGACCGGTACAGCTCGCTGACCAGGGGGTCCTGGTCGGGCGGGTCGATCACCACGGTGCCGTCCAGGGCGATGTTGCCCCAGACGTCGTGGCGTGAGGAGGCGGGCAGGACCACCAGCGCGTAGCCGCGGCCGAGGGCGGCGCTGGTGGCGGCCCGGGCCATCTCGGCGAAGTACGCGAACTCGGTGAAGGTGAAGGGTTCTTCGCCGTAGGTCGTGACGGTCAGCCCGATCAGGCCGGAGCGTCCGGTCCGTAGGGTGCGGGCGGCCGCCGAGGGGCGGTAGCCGAGGCGCTCGGCGACTTCGCGCACCCGGCTGCGGGTCTCGTCGGGCAGGCGGCCCTTACCGTTCAGCGCGTCGGAGACGGTGGTGATCGACACTCCGGCGGCTGCCGCCACGTCCCGGATGCCGGCCCGCTCCAAGCGACGTGAGGTGGTGGGGCGCCGACCGCTCTGGTTGGCTGCTGCTGTCATGGCGGACCGATCGTATGGCTCCTGACAAGGTGCTGTGACCGGCGCATCGGGAGCCTTCGGAGATACGTTTCTCCAAGAGTGAGCCGGGGTGCGCCCCTTCGATACCCGCCCGAAACCTGGCTTCTTACCTCTGACATGTGCCAAAGGAACCGGGCAGAATGGCTGATCTGCGCCTGTAACCCGACCGGGCATCTCACTCCTACGGGTGAGAGGCGGTCGGTATCGTGCAAGGCACCCGACCGGGGTGGTCCGGGCGCGTCAGGAGATCCCGGGCACGGCGGCGAACCCGTCCGTGGCGGGCGAGCGCACCGGACAGTGTTGCAACTTCTGGAAACGGAGTACGACCGTGAGCAGTGGTACGTCAGCGCAGGGCCCGCGGCTGCGGCCGACCCTGGACGGCATCCCCACCTACAAGCCCGGCAAGCCGGCCGGCGCCGACGCCTACAAGCTGTCCTCGAACGAGAACCCCTACGACCCGCTGCCCGGCGTGCTGGAGGCGGCGGTCCAGGCGGCCGGCTCGCTCAACCGCTACCCCGACATGGGGGTCAGCGAGCTGACCGAGGTGCTCGCCGAGCGCTTCGGCGTGCCCGCTGAGCACATCGCCACCGGTACCGGCTCGGTCGGCGTCGCCCAGTCGCTGATCCTCGCCACGGCCGGCCCGGGCGACGAGGTGATCTTCGCCTGGCGCTCCTTCGAGGCCTACCCGATCATCACCCAGATCGCCGGCGCCACGCCCGTCCCGGTGCCGATCACCGCGACCGGCGACCACGATCTGGACGCGATGCTCGCCGCGATCACCCCGAACACCCGGCTGATCTTCGTCTGCAACCCCAACAACCCCACCGGCAACGTGATCCACCGCGCCGAGCTGGAGCGCTTCCTGGACGCCGTCCCCGCCGACGTCCTGGTGGTCGTCGACGAGGCCTACATCGAGTTCATCCGCGACGCCGAGGTGCCCAACGGCATCGACCTCTACCGCGACCGCCCCAACGTCTGCGTGCTGCGCACCTTCTCCAAGGCGTACGGCCTGGCCGGCATGCGGGTCGGCTTCGCGATCGCGCACGAGCCGGTCGCGGCCGCGCTGCGCAAGACCGCCGTCCCGTTCGGTGTGAACCAGCTCGCCCAGAACGCCGCCGTCGCCTCCCTGCGCGCCGAGGAGGCGCTGCTGGAGCGGGTCGACGCGCTGGTCGAGGAGCGCAACCGGGTGGTGGCCGGGCTGCGCGCCCAGGGCTGGGAGATCCCGGACTCGCAGGCCAACTTCGTCTGGCTGTGGCTCGGCGAGCGCTCGGCGGAGTTCGCCGCGGCCTGCACCGAGGCGGGCGTGATCGTCCGGCCGTTCCCGGAGGGCGTGCGGGTGTCGATCGGGGAGGCCGAGGGCAACTCGATCTTCTTGGCGGTGGCGGAGGCGTTCCGCAAGTCGCTCTGACGTTCCGACGCTCTGCCTTTCACCGCAGCCGCAGGGGTGCGCCGGTCGTCGGCGCGCCCCTGCGGCGTTCCGGGCCGGCCTCCGTCAGTTCCAGCCCTGTTCCCGGCCCGTTCCCGGCCTGTTCCCGGCTCGCTCCCGGATGGCTGTGGATCGCTGGGAGTGCGCTGGGAGTTCGGCCAACGCTTGGCCACGGACCGGCCAAGCAGGACGCGCAGGGCGGCTGTTCTGTCCGCAATGCCCGGATCCGACCGGTCAGGCTTCTCCCAGCGGGCGCTCAGGGCTCCGCAAGAGCTCCCCGCGAAGCTGTCCGGCATGAAGGTGCTACCACGGCGGCGCGGTGCCGTCCTCCTCAACTCCGCGCTCGGTGTGGCCCTGCTGGGCGGCGTGGCCCTGGTGTACACCACGGTCAGTGGCAGCTCCGGCCCGGCCGCGGCCAAGCCGGCGGCCCGGACCGCGACGGTCGCCAAGGGCACGGTCCTGGCCACCGTGTCCGGAACCGGCACGCTGGTGTCTCCCACCGACGCGGCCCAGGATTTCACCACGGGCGGCCGACTCACCGCGGTCAAGGTCGCGGTCGGGGACGCCGTGAAGAAGGGCCAGGTGCTCGCCACCGTCGACACCACGGCGGCCCAGCAGCAGGTGGACGCGGCCCGGGTGGCCCTCACCACGGCCAACGCCAACCTCACCAAGGCGCAGGCCGGGGTCACCACCACGACCACCGAGCCGCTGCCCGGTGCGACCGCCGGGGGGTCCGGCGGAGGTACCGGTAGCGGCAGTGGTGGACGCGGGGCGGGCGAGAGCAGTACGCCCGCCCCGCAGACCACCACCATCACCACCACCAAGGTCGACGACGCGGCCGTGGCCCAGGCCCAGCAGCAGGTCTCCACCGCGCAGACCACCCTCTCCAACGCCCAGGCGGCGCTGGCCGGGACCACCCTGACCGCCTCGGTGGACGGGACGGTCGCCTCGATCACGGGCAAGGTCGGCGACACCGTGGGGGCGAGCGCCGCGGGCTCCTCGACCTCCTCCTCGGCCGGCAAGACCTCCGCCACGAGCGCGAGTTCGGGCACCCCGAGCGGCTTCATCGTGCTCACCAACCCGTCCGGCATGCAGGTCACCGCGAACTTCTCCGAGCTCGACTCGCTCAAGCTGAAGAAGGGCGAGGCGGCCACCGTCACGCTGAACGCTCAGTCCGACACCAAGCTCAACGCGACCGTCCTGTCGGTCAGTTCGCTGCCGAGCAGCAGCGGCTCCGGTGGTGCGGCCGGCTCCTCCGCCGTCCAGTACGCGGCCACGCTGCAGCTGTCCGGCGACACCAGCACGCTGCGCACCGGCCTCAGCGCCACCGTCCAGGTGATCACCGGCGAGGCCGACAACGCGCTCTCGCTGCCCACCTCCGCCCTGTCGGGCACCGGCACCTCCCGGACCGCGTCCGTGGTGCACGAGGACGGTGCCACCGAGCGGGTCACCGTCGCGGTCGGCGTCGAGGGTGACAGCACGGTGCAGGTCGTCTCCGGGCTGAAGGAGGGCGACAAGGTCGAACTCCCCACCACCAGCGGCAGCAACGGCTTCCCGAACGGCTCCTTCCCGGGTGCGAGCGGCGGCCGGGGCGGCAGCGGCGGCGCGGGCGGTGCGGTCTTCCCGGGCGGCGGTGCCGGCGGTGCCGGTGGCGGCGGTGGCGGCGGCCGCGGCGGCAGGGGCTGATCGTGCGTCACGTCATCGACAAGCGCGTCCCCGCGACGCCCGTGCCGGTGATCCGGATCCGCCGGCTCACCAAGGCGTACGGGCACGGCGACGCCACCGTGCACGCGCTGCGCGGCCCGGACGACCCGGAGACCGGCGAACCGCAGGGCGTCAGCCTGGACATCGAGCAGGGCGACTTCGTCGCCGTGATGGGCAGCTCGGGCTCCGGCAAGTCCACCCTGATGAACATCCTCGGCTGCCTCGACGTCCCGACCGCCGGCCGCTACCTGCTGGACGGCGTCGACGTCGGCCACCTGGACGAGGGGCAGCTCTCGCTGGTGCGCAACCGCAAGATCGGCTTCGTCTTCCAGTCCTTCAACCTGATCCCACGCACCACCGCCCTCGCCCAGGTCGAGCTGCCGCTCGCCTACGCGGGCGTCGGGGCGGCGGAGCGGCGGCGCCGGGCGCTGGCCGCGCTCTCCCTGGTCGGCCTCGGCGAGCGGTCCGGGCACAAGCCCAACCAGCTCTCCGGCGGCCAGCAGCAGCGCGTCGCGGTGGCGCGGGCGCTGGTCACCGCGCCGGCGATGCTGCTCGCCGACGAGCCGACCGGGAACCTGGACAGCCGGTCGACGGAGGAGGTGTTGGCCCTGATCGACGGGCTCAACGCCACCGGCCGCACGGTCGTGCTGATCACCCACGAGGACGAGGTCGCCCGGCACGCCAAGCGGGTGCTGCGGCTGGTCGACGGCCAGATCGTGAGCGACGTCCGGCAGGCCCCGGTCGACGGACCGCCGCCGGCCCTGCGAGACCTCGAGGTACTGGCATGATCCTCTGGCAGACGCTCCGCTTCGCGGTCGGCGGCCTCGCCGCCAACAAGGTGCGCTCGGCGCTGACCATGCTCGGCGTGCTGATCGGGGTCGCCTCGGTGATCCTGCTGCTGGCGGTCGGCAACGGCTCGTCGGTCGCGGTCAAGGACTCGATCACCTCGCTCGGCACCAACTCGCTCACCGTCAGCGCCGGTTCGGCGGCCGGTGGCGCGCGGGCGGCCTCCTCGGTGAAGAAGCTGACGGTGGCGGACGCCAAGGCGCTCGCGAGCGACGCCGGCGCCTCCGCCGTGATCAAGTCGGTGGCCCCGATCGTCACGACCAGCGGCACGGCGCTGTACGGGAACATCTCGTACAGCCCGGGCTCGGTCGTCGGCACCTACCCGGCGTACTTCGAGACCTCCAACCAGAAGGTCGCGCACGGCGAGTACTTCACCAACGACGACGTGCTCGGCTCGCGCAAGGTCGTGGTGCTCGGCGCCACGACGGCGAAGCAGCTGTTCGACACGGTGGACCCGGTCGGCAAGCAGATCGTCCTCGGCGGCACGCCGTTCACGGTGGTCGGTGTGCTGCAGGCCAAGGGCGGCACCGGCTTCACCGACCCGGACGACGTCGTGATCGCCCCGCTGCCGACGGTGCAGAACGCCTTCACGGGATTCGGCCCCGTCAACCAGATCCTGGTGCAGGCCGCCTCGGCGGACACCACCACGGCGGCCCAGGCCGAGATCACCCGGGTGCTGCTCGGCACCCACGCGATCGCCGACCCGACCAAGGCCGACTTCCGGATCACCAACCAGGCCTCGCTGCTCACGGCGAGGGAGAGCACGACGAAGACCTTCACGGTCCTGCTCGGCGCGGTGGCGGCGATCTCGCTGCTGGTCGGCGGGATCGGGATCACCAACATCATGCTGGTGACGGTCACCGAGCGAACCCGGGAGATCGGCATCCGCAAGGCGCTCGGCGCGCCGCGTGCGGTGATCCTCGGGCAGTTCCTGACCGAGTCGACGCTGCTGTCGGTGATCGGCGCGGGGTTGGGCGTCGCGGCCGGGATGGCCGGCTCGCACTTCAGCATCGTCGGCATCAAGCCGGTGGTGATCCCCGAATCGGTGCTCGGCGCGTTCGGCATCGCCGTCGCCATCGGGCTGTTCTTCGGCAGCTACCCCGCCAACCGGGCCGCCTCGCTGCGGCCGATCGACGCCCTCCGCCACGAGTAGGACTCCACCCATGAGCAAAGAGATCGCCACGGTCAGCAGTACCCCGGCCGAGCAGGTCGCCCTGCTCTCCACCCCGCCGGACGCCCGCGACGTTTCGGCCGAGCTGGCCGCGCCGCCGCGTCGGAAGCTGCCCTGGATCAGCCTGGTGCTGGCAGGTGGCGTGATCGCCACCGGTGCCTTCGCGGGCGGGGTCTGGTACCAGCAGAACAACGGCTCCTCCAACGGCAAGTCCGCCCGGCCTGCGGCCGCTGCGGGTGCCTCCGCCGGTCAGCAGCGTGGCGCCGGTGGCGCCGGTGGCTACGGGCAGAACGGCGGCGGCCAGGGCGGGGGCGGCCAGAACGGCTCCCGCCGTGGGGGCCAGGGAGCCGGCCAGGGCGCCGGTCAGGGGCAGGGCGGCGGGCAGGGCGGACAGCCCGGTTTCGCCCGTGGCACCGTAAAGGCCGTGGACGGCAACGTCGTGTACCTGACAGACTCCAATGGCAACACGGTCAAGGTCACCACCGGCGACGCGACGAAGGTCCAGCTCAACAAGGAGGGCAAGGTCACCGACCTGCAGCCCGGCCAGAGCGTGACCGTCGTCGGCACCCCCGACGCCAACGGTGGCTACACCGCGAACCAGCTCGTCGAAGGAGCCGCAGCAGGCGGCTTCGGCGGCGGAGTCGGCGGCGGTAACCGGAACCCGTCCGGCGGCTGACCCGGCACGAGTCGGACGACCGCGAGGCCCTCGCCCCTTCCCTGGGCGAGGGCCTTCGCGTGTGCTCAGCGCGGTTCGCGGTCGTCGGGACGCGGCATCCTCGGGGTCGCGACGACACCGGGGGCCACGGTGGCGAGCGCGAGGGCCAGAAGGGCGACGAGCACGGCGCCGACGAAGAACCTCACCGCTCCCACGCTTCGTTCCGGTCCAGATCGCGGAGGAGGTGGAGGAGGTTCAGGAGAGTACTCACCGGCGCGTTGCCGAAGTCGACCAGGAGACGCCCGTCGAGGGTGGCCTCCCCGGCCGAGGCGGAACCCCAGAGGAGCCCGTACGGAAGCCCCCGCCGGTGCAACTCGCCGAGGAGCGCCGTGATCTGCGGCGTGGTGTAGTCGAGCATCCGGGGGTCGTCCGGGGCGACGGGCGGGCGGGTCATGCGGCGGAGTCCAGCTCGTACCAGACCGTTTTGCCACGCTTCTGCGGATCGACACCCCACCGGTGGGTGAGGCCGGAGACCAGCTGGAGGCCGCGCCCGGTCTCGGCGAGACGGTCGAGGGACTGCTCTTGGGGGAGCGCGTCGCTCTCGTCCGAGACGCAGACCCGGAGGGTGCAGTTCAGGAGGGAGAACCAGACGACGGGCGCGGGGGTCGCGCCGTGCCGCCAGGCGTTGACGATGAGTTCGGCGAGGGCGAGTTCGGCGTTGAAGATGGTCTCCGGGTCCCAGTCGGACCGGGTCAGGGCGTCCCGGAGAGCCTGCCGGCTGAGGGTGAGCGAGGGGGTGTTACGGGTGCACACGGGAACCTCCGCGAGGCTGTGGTGTGGGGAGAGGGAAAGCCGTGAGCCAGGCCGGTTGCCGGTTGCTCTTCGGCGTACGGGCAGCAGGCGCCTACTGCCCGGAACGAAGGCATTGCTGACGATCCGTAGGATTCATCTGAGAGTGACCATAGCGCGGCCCGCCACAGATTTGTGGCAGACAGCGAGAAGTTCCCCCGAACGTGGTGGCAGCACTGAGGCAGACTGGTCCCCATGGCTCTTCGATCGAACCCAACTCTCCGCCAGCTGCGGTTGGGTGCCGAACTGCGCAGGATGCGGGAGCAGGCCGGCCTCGGCGGCAGCCAGCTCGCCCGTGCGCTGGGCATCAACCCCGCCCACGTGACCCAGATGGAGAGCGGGAAGACCGGCATCAGCGTCGAACGCCTCCGCACGATCGCCGCGCTGTGCATGTGCGTCAACGAGCCCCTGATCGATGCGCTGGCGGACATCATCACGGATCGCGATCGAGGCGGCTGGTGGGAGGAGTATCGAGGAAGCCTCTCATCGGACTTCCTTGAGGTGGCTGAGATCGAGGGGCGTGCGAGTGGACTCTCGACGTACACGATGGCCTTCATTCCTGGATTGCTCCAGACCGGCGCCTACGCCTCCGCCATCTTCGCGCGAAACCTTCCGCCTCTCCCGCACCATGAGGTCGACTTGAGGACGGCTTTCCGCATGCAGCGGCAGCGCGTCGTACGATCTGGTGAAACGCCGTACGTTGCGTACATCCATGAGGCGGCGCTGCGCATGCAGTTCAGCGGTCCCAAGGTTCAAGCTGAACAACTCGGCAGCCTCATCGAGGATTCAGAGCGGCCGACCATCTCGATCCGAGCCGTGCTGTTCGATGTCGACACGCTTCCACTCACGCACGAGAACTTCACGTACGCCGAAGGTCCGATCCCTGAACTGGACACGGCGCAGTTGGATTCAGGACTCGGCAACGTGCTCTTCGATGCACCGGCCCACATGGCGCGGTTCCGCACCCTAATCGCCCGGATCGACGCGGCGGCCCTCTCAGAGGACGAATCCCGAGAGTTCATTCGATCCATTATGAAGGATATGGAAAGCAAGTATGCGTAACTCCTCCTGGCAGAAGTCAAGTTACTCAGGCGCGAACTCCGAGTGCGTCGAGGTGCGCGTCGTTGAGGGGGCGATCGAACTCCGGGAGTCGGACGAGGGCGACGTCATCGTCCGCACTTCCTCCCTCAAGTTCGCGGCCTTCCTCCAGGGTGTGAAGGCCGGCGAGTTCGACCACCTCGTCACCTCTGTCTAGCAAATCGTGCCGGCGGCCTCTTGCTTCCAGCAAGAGGCCGCCGGCACCTAGACAGTGAGTTCTCCTTCGATTGCCTCACCACCACCTCCTAGCGCACCCGCTTTGCTGGGAGGTCGTCATGCTGTACATCTGACGATCATGAAAAAAGACCAGGTCGGCAGACTCATCGGCGCCAGCTTCGGGCTCGTCTTCGTCCAGGCGAATGCCGGGGCCTTGCCGACCGCCCTCGGTGCTCCCCTGCGGGTGCTCGCCCTCCTCGCGTTCCTCCGGGTCCTGTTCGCCGGTCGAGGGGCCGCCGCTCCCGCGACCAACGGCACGGCCGCGCCGAGCAGCATGGGCTTCGGGCGGGGCTACTGGTACGTGGTGGCAGCCGAAGTGGTCGCGGTCGCGGTCGGCCTGATGGTGGTCAACAAGGTGCTGCACACCGGGACTGTCGCCTGGATCACCTTCGTGGTCGGCGTGCACTTCTTCGGTCTCGCAGTCGTGTGGAAGCGGCCCGACCTGCACGTCCTCGCCGGGTCGATGGCGGCCTGCGGTGTGGGCGGCCTGGTGCTGGCCGCCCTCGGTGCCTCCACCGCCGTGATCGCGGTGGTCGCCGGAATCGTTCCCGGCGCGCTCCTGCTCGGTTCGGTGCTGTGGTCCGGCCGGGCAGTCGCCGCACACTGAGCAATCGCTTGCAGACAGGCAGACGGCCCCTTGCAGACACGCAAGGGGCCGTCGGCGTTGCCCGGTCAGAAGCTCACAGGCCGGGCACGTGGTAGTCGTTGAGGCGCCAGAGCGCGGCGCTGTACCAGAGCAGGGCGATCAGGACGATCAGTGCTCCCCCGGCGGCGGGCAGGGCCCAGCCGGGCAGCCGGCGGTGCCGGACCACGATGACCTTCGCGACGAACGCGCCGTAGAGGAAGCACCCGGCGAGCGAGTGCAGCGCGATCCGGCTGTCCGTCAGCTGCACGCCGTAGGCGGTGAGGCAGTGGTAGGCGATCGGGAGGGAGAGCAGGAGCGCGCCCAGGCCGACCAGCCGGTGCCCGGTCCGGACCGACCGGGGCGCGGCGCGTAGACCGGGCAGCCGGCCGTACATCCACAGCGCCAGCAGGAGCTGGACCAGCGCGAGGCCAAGCAGGGCGGTGCCGAGCTGGGCCTTGAGCTGGTTGGCGTCGTCGAAGCGGTGGCCGAAGAGGCTGCTCGCGTAGTCGGGGGTGTGTGCCCGGCCGTACCAGAAGAGGCCGGCCGTCACCGCCACCGGCAGGAGTGCCCACAGGAGGCCGGTGGCCCGCCGGGGGCGGGGCGGCCGTTCGACGGCGTGCATCGGATCAGCTGCCCTCGACCTTGTCCCCTGCGGCGTTGACCACGTACCACTTGGCACCGAAGGCGCTGGACTCCTCGCCGTTGGTGTCGCCCTGCGCCTTGTCGCCCTCGAAGTAGTAGAGCGGGTGGCCGTTGTAGACGATCTGGGTCTTGCCGTCCTTGCGGGTGGCGGTGGTGATCTTGGCCTGGTCGGCGCCGTTCGCGGCGGTGGGGGCGCCGGTGGTCAGGACGGGCGGCCAGGCGGCGGCGCACGCGTCGTAGCAGGTCGGGGTGGGCGAGGTGTCCGCCTCGAACAGGTAGAGCGTCTTGCCCTGGGAGTCGACCAGGATGTTCTGGTACTTGCCGATGGTGGCCGCCGCGACCACGGTGCCGCCGCCGGTTGCTCCGGCGGAGGGGCTCGCGCTCTCCGTCGACGTCGCCGCAGCGGTCGGGCTTCCGGAGGAGCCCGCCATGGTCGTCGTCGCAGGTGAGGAGCCGGCGGCAGACGTCGTGCTCTTGCTGCTGGAGCAGCCGCTGCACAGCACGGTGATCAGGGCGGCGGCGGCCAGGGCGGTCACCGTGCGGGAAGTTCTCATGGGATTGTCTCTCCGGCCAGGGTGGGAATGGGTGCCACCACTTCAGCCTGAAGGAGCCTGCCGCCTCACCAGGCACGCCAGCGGGTGGGCAAGGCGGGACGGCCGTTAACCCTGATGGCCGACAGCAACACGCCGTTCCGGCGGCGAGGGTGGGCCCAGACCCACCCACCCGTACGGCTGGACCCGTAGGTGGCCCGGCTCGCGCTCCGTAGCGTCGTTTCCACCACGACACGGAGGAGAAGGACCATGGCGACCACGACCACCCGGGACGGCTTCACCACGGTGAAGACGTGCATCATGCTCTTCGGCGTCGTCAGCGCGATCGTTCTCGGCACGGTCGCCGTGATGGCGTTCACCGGCCACGAGGCGACCCCGTTCATGTGGATCCGTGGCGCCGTCCTCCTCGGGGCCGCCCCGCTGATCCACCGGCTGGTGAGCCGGGCCGCCGCCGGCTCGGCCAAGGCCTTCGACCGCGTCCGCACCCTCGTCACGATCATGCCGATCGCCATCGTCGGTGTGGATCTGATCCCCGGCCTCTGCCCCACCTGGTACGCCGTCCTCCAGGGCCTCTCCGCCCTCGCCCTGGTTTCTGCCGCCGTCCTCGCCCGCACCTCCCCGCTGAGCGCCGCCTTCCCCGAGGAGGGGTGAACCCTCAGCGGGGTCCCCACGAATTTCCCACGTCATCGATTCACAAGCCTTGACCGTGTGTTCACACCTTTCGGGAGCATCGGGGGCGCCGGTCGCGGGGGGAAATAAGACGACCGGACGGTCCTTGGTGCGTTCACCGCGTAGGCGACCGGTCTGCCCCGATGCCTGTGACCAGCCGGGAAAGGGCAGATCGGGCATGGCGAACGTTCTCCACAGCGACGAGCAACTCCTGTGCGCAAGAGTCGACTTGGCCTCGATATCGAGCGCGGACCCGGCGAATTGTCCGCGCGGGAAGTCGGCCCGTCCGACTTCCTGCGCGGCAATCACCGACGGCCACCGGGTTCCGGGGCAGGATCGCGGCATGAAGTACATGGTGCTGATGTACGCCGATCCCGCAGCGACCGCGGCGATGTCCGACGAGCAGCGCGCCGACGTGTTCCGCCGGCACGAAGCACTCCACCAGGACCTCGAAGGCACCGGCGAGATGCTCAACGGAGCCGGGCTGGCCTACCCGAAGGACACGACCACCCTCCGGTGGCACAGCGACGGGACCACCACGGCGGACGGGCCGCTCAAGGAGGCGGCCGAACACCTGACCGCGTACTACGTGATCGACTGCGCGACCCCGGAACGGGCCCGGGAGATCGCCGCACGCGTCCTCGACTTCCACGTCGTAGCGGTCGAGGTGCGGCCGGTCCACGACTGGTTCGGCATGGGCTGAGACCCGGCGGCGGCCCGCCCCGGATATTCGATGGCGGGCCCGGCGGCACCTGGTGAGGATCGCAGGATGCATCCCTTCCCGGATCCCTTCTTGCAGACCGAACGGCTCGTGCTGCGCCCGTTCACCGAGGCCGACGCCGACCACCTCTTCGCGCTGGACAACGACCCCGAGGTCATGCGCTTCATCAACGGCGGCAAGCCGGCCGACCCCGAGGCGATCCGGACGCGGACCCTTCCCCGGCTCCTCCACGACCACCCCTGTTCGGGGACCCGGGGCTTCTGGGCCACCGAGGAGAAGGCCACCGGAACCTTCCTGGGCTGGTTCGAACTCCGCCCCCTCGACGACCACGACCCCGCCGTGGTCGAACTCGGCTACCGCCTGAACCGGGCGGCCTGGGGCAAGGGCTACGCCACCGAGGGATCGCGCGCCCTGATCGACAAGGGATTCACCGACCTGGCGGTCCGGCGGATCACCGCGAACACCATGGCCGTGAACACCCCCTCCCGGCGCGTGATAGAGAAGTGCGGCCTGTCCTTCCTCCGGAGCTTCCACGGCGACTGGCCGGAGTCCATCCCGGGATCGGAACACGGCGAGGTCGAGTACGAACTCCTCAAGTCGGTCTGGGAACAGCAGCAGCCTCGGTAGCTCCCCCCCGGCGATCCGCTCGGTCGGCTCCTTGCTCCCCGCAAGGAGCCGACAGGGAGAAATGTGCGCGACGCGGTGGAGCGTGATCCTCTACGGTGAGCGCGTCCCCCGGGCGGCCGTTTACCGCCCGTCGTCGGCGCGACCAACGCGCCCGCAACCCAGGGAGTTGCCGCCATGACGCGCACCCTTGTCGCAGACCTCCACGCACGGATCGGCGAGACGGTCACCGTCTACGGCTGGGTGAACACGCTCCGGCTGCAGCGGCGCCTCCAGTTCGTCCTGGTCCGGGACCACACCGGCCTCGTCCAGGTCACCCATCCGCGCGGTGGTGAGGACGACGTCATCGAGGCCTCCTTCGAACGGGTGACGGTCGAGTCCGCCGTGAAGGTCACCGGCAAGGTGGTCGCGAACCCGCAGGTCAAGCTGGGTGGTCTGGAGATCGTCCCGTCGCAGGTGGAGATCGTCTCGCTCGCCGAGCCGAAGCTGCCGATCGACGAGAAGACCGGCATCGACCAGCGCCTGGACTGGCGCTTCCTCGACATCCGGCGCCCCGCCCAGCACCTCGTCTTCGACGTCCAGACCACCGTCGAGCGGGCGATGCGCGAGCTGACCGTCGAGGAGGGGTTCACCGAGCTGCACACGCCCAAGCTCATGGGGACCGCGTCGGAGTCCGGCGCGGAGGTGTTCGAGGTCGGCTACTTCGGCCGCACCGCCTACCTCGCCCAATCGCCGCAGTTCTACAAGCAGATGGCGATCGCCGGCGGCATCGACCGGGTCTTCGAGATCGGGCCGGTGTTCCGGGCCGAGCCGTCCTTCACCTCCCGGCACGCCACCGAGTTCACCGGCGTCGACGTCGAGATCGCCTGGATCGACGGCGTCGAGGACGTGATGGCCTTCGAGGAACGGATGCTGCACCGCGTCCTCGCCGCGGTGGCCGAGCGCCACGGCGAGGCGATCGCCGAGCACTTCGGGACGCCGGTCGTCGTCCCGGAGCTGCCGTTCCCCCGCATCACGATGGCCGACGCCCTGGCCCGGCTGCGCGCCACCGGCTGGGACCCGGAGGGCGTGAAGGACGACCTCGACCCCGAGGGCGAGCGTGCGCTGTGCGCGCTGATCGAGCAGGAGACCGGGCACGAGTTCGTCTTCGTCACCCGATTCCCCGCCTCCGTAAGGCCGTTCTACCACCTGCGGCCGGAGGACGACCCGACCGTCACCGAGTCCTTCGACCTGCTGTGGAAGGGCGTGGAGATCACCACCGGCGCCCAGCGCGAGCACCGGTACGACCGGCTGGTCGCCCAGGCCCGCGAGAAGGGCATGGACACCGGGCCCCTCTCCGGCTACCTGGACTGCTTCCGCTACGGCACCCCGCCGCACGGCGGCCTGGGCCTCGGGCTCGGCCGGCTGCTGATGCTCGCGCTCGGGCTGCCCTCGATCCGCGAGGCGACCTTCCTGTTCCGGGGGCCGCACCGCCTCGAACCGTAGCTGGGAACGTGGAGCACCCGAGGCGCCCCACGGCGCAGGAAGTCGGCCCGGTCGACTTCCTGCGCCGAGGGGTTCCTCAGTAGCCGACGGCCTCGCGCAGCAGCAGGACGGTTCCCGGGGTCATCCGGGCCGGGGCGGTGAGGACCAGCAACTGGTTGACGGCGCTGGGCTGTCCATAGGCGGCCTCGGAGCGGACCGTCTCCAAGGGGAGCGCGTGCTCCTCCACCCGCCGCAGGGCGGTGGGCAGATCGGGGACCACCTTCTGCGCGCCGACCACCCAGATCGCCCGGCCGGCGCCCCCGACGAAGGACGGCAGCTGGCTGCCGCTGGCGGAGGCGACCACGAGCGAGCCGGTCTCGGTGACGGCGGTGACGCTGCCCACCACGACGTCCGGAACGGCGATCATCCGCCGGAGGTCGTCGGCCTCGGTGACCCGGTCCATGGTCGACACACGCGGCTTGACCGCCCGGTAGCGGTCCCCGCCGTTGACGGCCTCCTCGATGCCGGACAGCCGCAGGGTCTCGCTGGCCGAGGTGAAGACGGTGGCGTCCGCCGGGATCAGCTCCTCGACCCGGGCGCGCGCGGCGGCGGTGCCGTCGAGGATCTCGACGGTGAAGCCGTTCGCCGTCAGGGCCGCGGCCACCCGCTCCAGGCACTCGGCGGGCGCCGGGTCGGTGAACGAGGCCCGGGCCGACCGGGGCGCGGAGCCCGTCAGCGGGGTGGTGTCGAGGTACAGCAGCTCGTAGACCCGCTCGGTGAACCGCCAGCCGTCCGCCGTGCGCCGGTAGCTGTCGTGGTACATGGCGTGGTTGAAGCCCTGGAAACCGTTCTTCAGGCGCGCCAGCTCGTACATGTGGGCGCGGCCGGTGGCGGTGTCGCCGTCGATCCGGATCGCTCCGGGGTGGGTGTTCTGGATGAAGAAGTCCCACTGCTCCTGCAGCTTCTGGCGACCCGCCCGGATCTGCTCCGGGCCGACCAGCTCGATGGGGACGTTGGGCATCCGCAGCGCGCCGTCCGGAGTGAACAGCCCGGCGAGGCGGTCGCCGTCGCGCATCGTCACGGCGTCGGTGAACTCGCTCTGCAGGGCCTGGATCTCGACCCGGTCGGCGATCGTCTGGAAGTCGTTCATCAGGTTCCTCGGTCTCTGGTGTGTTCCTGGTTTCCCTCTGACCGGTACGACAAAGCGGCGGGTCGGAATGTGAGGCGCCGGGTCGGAACGCGAGACGGCGGGTCGAACGTCACATCCATCGGCCGTCACGATCCGCTGTCCTGTGCTGTCGTAAGAGTGAGCGGGACCGACGATCCGAAGGGGCGGGGACGGATGCGAGACGACGAAGCGGTGGAGCGGCCCGATCCGGGGCCGGGCGCGATCATGGGCGAGCGGCGCCAGTTGATCAATCTGGCGTACCGGCTGCTCGGTTCGCTGGCGGACGCCGAGGACGTGGTGCAGGAGACCTACGCCCGCTGGTACGCGATGCCCCGGCGGGAACGGGAGACGATCGGCTCGCCCGGCGGCTGGCTGACGACGGTCGCCAGCCGCATCTGCCTCAACGTCCTCGGCTCGGCCCGGATGCGGCGGGAGCGCTACGTGGGCGAGTGGATTCCCGAGCCGCTGCCCGAGCACCGGGAGTGGTCGTCCTCCGCGACGGCGACGGCGGCGGACCCGGCGGACCGGATCATCCTGGACGAGTCGGTCAGCATGGCCTTCCTGGTCGTCCTGGAGGCCATGACGCCGGCCGAGCGGGTCGCGTTCATCCTGCACGACGTCTTCCGGTACCCGTTCGCCGAGGTGGCCGCGATCGTCGGCCGGTCGCCGGCGGCCTGCCGGCAGTTGGCCTCCTCCGCCCGCCGCCGGGTCCGTGCCGCGCAGGCCCCGGTGGCGCCGACGAGCGCGCAGGCGGGTGTGGTCCGGGAGTTCAAGCGGGCCTGGGAGGCGCGGGACCTCAAGTCGCTGATGGGCGTGCTCGATCCCGATGCCATCGTGGTCGCCGACGGCGGCGGCCTGGCGGGCGCCCTGCTGAAGCCGCTGACCGGGAGCGAGCGGATCGCCCGCGCCTACCTGGACTCCTCGCGCGTCGCGCCGGAGACGACGCTGCTGGAGTGCACCGTCAACGGCCGGCCCGGACTGGTCGCCCAGCGGGGCGGCGTCACCGACACCGTGATCGCGTTCCGGATCGTCGAGGCCCGGATCACCCACATCTGGGTGGTGCGCAACCCGGAGAAGCTCCGGCCGTGGACGGATCCGCACCGGGTGGACGGAGTCCCGTCCGCGCGGAAGTGAGGTGGGTCATACCGGTGGTGGCGCGGGAGCGGGCACTGTTTGCCGGGGGCGCACTGGGCGTGTTCACGCCCGTGCGCACACCACCGAGCGCCCGTCTATGGGCTTGTCGTCGTAAAACCGACCGATAAGGTGTTAATCCAACATTCATCCATGCCGCGTAGCCTCCGGGGGCTAGCCTCATGCTGAACGTCATCGTCCGACCGGGAGGCGAAAGCCCCGTGCAAGGCACTGTCACCACACCAGGCGCCCCTTCGGCGGCCGGGAGCCAGGGCGAGGCGTTCCTGCTCGTCGTGGACGACGAGCCCAACATCCGCGAACTGCTCGCCGCCTCGCTGCGCTTCTCCGGCTTCCGGGTCGCCTCGGCCGCGAGCGGCACCGAAGCGCTCGACCTCATCGCCGCCGAGCGCCCCGACCTCGTCGTGCTCGACGTGATGCTCCCCGACCTCGACGGCTTCACCGTCGTCGAGAAGCTGCGCGAGCGCACCAGCCGCGGCCAGATAGCCGGACCGGCCCACGGGCACCCCGGCGACCACCTGCCGGTGCTCTTCCTCACCGCCAAGGACGGCGTCGGCGACAAGGTCCAGGGCCTCGCCGCGGGCGCGGACGACTACGTCACCAAGCCCTTCAGCCTGGAGGAGCTGATCGCCCGGATCCGCGCCATCCTGCGCCGGGCCGGCGGACCCGCCGAGGACGGCCGGCTGGTCGTCGCCGACCTCAGCCTCGACCCGGTCGCCCACGAGGTCACCCGCGCCGGCACCCCGGTCGCGCTCTCCCCGACCGAGTTCAAACTGCTCCACTACCTGATGGCCAACGTCGGCCGGGTGGTCTCCAAGGCGCAGATCCTCGACCACGTCTGGGCCTACGACTTCGGCGGCGACCTCTCCATCGTCGAGTCGTACATCTCCTACCTGCGCCGCAAACTCGACTCCGGCCCCGCGCACGGCCCCAAGCTGATCCACACCGTGCGCGGCATCGGCTACGCCCTGCGCCGCCCCCCGCAGGGCTGACCCGGTACCGACGAACGTGTTCGCCCGCTTCTCCTCCCGGCTGTCGCTGCGCGCCCGGCTCCTGGTCCTCGCCCTCGTCCTGGTCACCACCGGCCTCGCGGTCAGCGACACCTTCGTGCTCGGCACCGTCCGGGCCCAGTTGGTGGAGCAACTCGACGAACAGCTCCAGCGGTACGGGCTGCCGCTGTCCCGCAAGCCCCCGGCCCAGGTGACCGCGCCGACGCCCGGCCGGCCCGCCCCCACCGGCCGACGCACCAGCCTGCCCAGCCAGTACCTGGTCCAGTTCCTGTCCTCGGACGGCAAGGTCCAGGCGGTCATGCGCCAGCCCGTCTCCGACACCGACCCGGCGCCCCAACTCGTCGGCCTGGACCCGGCCCGGACCGCCCCCGACACCCCCTTCGACCTGCCCGACCAGCGCGGCCACCACCGCTGGCGGGTCCTCGTGCTGCCGCTCCAGACCCCCCGCGGGCAGACCGCCGGCCCCAGCACCTTCGCCTCGCCGGCCGTCACCCCGACCCACGTCATGGTGGCCGTCTCCCGCGAGGACACCGACGCCACCCTCGGCAAACTGCGCACCTCCTTCCTGGCCATCGGCGGCGCCGTCCTGCTCCTGATCGCCGCCCTCGGCTTCTTCGCGGTACGGGCCGGACTGCGGCCGCTGCAGCGGATCGAAGCCGGCGCCGAACTGATCGCGGCCGGCGAACTGTCCCACCGGATGCCCGAACTCTCCCCGGGCACCGAAGTCGGACGACTGTCGATCGCCCTCAACGGGATGCTCACCCAGATCGAGGCGGCCTTCGCCGCCCGCGCCGAGTCCGAGGCCCGCATGCGGCGCTTCGTCGCCGACGCCTCGCACGAACTGCGCACCCCGCTCGCCGGAATCCGCGGCTTCGCCGAGCTGTACCGGATGGGCGCCCTGCCCACCGAGGCCGACGTCAAACGCACCATGACCCGCATCGAGAGCGAAGCCGACCGGATGGGCGCCCTGGTCGAGGACCTGCTGGTGCTGGCCCGGCTGGACGAGGAACGCCCCCTCGACCTCGCCCCGATGGACCTGCGCACCCTCGCCGCCGACGCCCTGCACGACCTCACCGCGCTCGACCCCAGCCGCCCCGTCGCACTCACCGGTCCCGCCGGCACGGGCGCGCCCGGCGCCGCGCCCGTCCTCGGCGACGAGGCACGGCTGCGACAGGTGGTGACCAACCTCGTCGGCAACGCGGTCAAGCACACCCCGGCCGGCACCCCGGTACGGATCGGCGTGGGCGCCAGGCCCGACGGGACCTGCCTGCTCGAGGTCGCCGACGCGGGCCCCGGCCTGACCGCGGAGCAGGCCCAGCGGGTCTTCGACCGCTTCTTCCGCGTCGACGCCTCCCGCAGCCGCGACAACGGCGGTGGCGCCGGACTCGGCCTCGCCATCGCCACCGCCCTCACCCACGCCCACGGCGGAACCCTCAGCCTGGAGACCGCGCCGGGCGCGGGCGCGACATTCCGGGTCGAACTGCCCGACAACGGCGACCGGTCCTTCTGAGCCCGGATTTCGGGTTCTTTGTCGACACGTCAATTCTCCGGTGGACCAGGCAATTCGGCGGCGCGTTCATTGCCGGAAACCGGCATGGAGCGTAAAGAAAGCGTGTGCCTATGATCAGCCCTGCCTGGCCGTCACAACCTGTCCGGACCAAGGCTTTTGCTTTCTTTCCGACCCGAAAGAGGTCATTGTGAAACTCCGCCGTTCGCTGGTCTCGGCCGCCGTCATCGCCGCCGTGATCTCGCCCGCAGCCATGCTCTCCGCGGCACCCGCCTTCGCGGAGTCGGCTCCGACGGCGCAGTCCCAGAACGGCAGCGGCTCCATCGCCGAACTGGAGAAGGCCGCCGCCGACGCCGCCAAGGCCTACGAGGCGGCGAAGGCCCACGAGGCCGACCTCAAGGCCAAGTTCGACGCCTACACCTTCCCGGAGGCCCTCCGCGCCGACTACGAGAAGGCCAAGGCCGCCGCCGCGAAGGCCACCGCGACCAGGGAGGCCCTCGACAAGGCTGCCGGGGAAGCCGCCGACGCGTACGGCCGGGCCAAGGAAGAGGACCTGGCCAAGGCCAGGGAGACGATGCTGAAGGCGTTCGACGCCGCCAACGCCTCCCACACCGCGGAGACCGAGGCCAAGGCCGCCGTGGAGGCGGCCAAGAGGGCACTGGACGACGACCGCATCGCCGAGCTCCGCAAGGTCATCGCCGCCCAGGACGCCACCGAGGCCGCGGCCACCGCCAAGGCCGCCGCCGACAAGGCGCTCGCGGACGCGAAGGCGGCTGCCGAGAAGCCGGTGGAGAAGCCGGTGGAGCAGCCCGTCGAGAAGCCGGTGGAGAAGCCGGTGGAGCAGCCCGTCGAGAAGCCGGTCGAGCAGCCGACCACCGTCACCCCGGCCGCGGACACCACCAAGGCCTCGACCGCCACCACCGTCTCGACCGGGTCGACCACATCGACCACCGAGCTCGCCGCGACCACCTCGCAGGCCGTGACCACGTCGCAGGCGGTCACCACCACCGGGTCGACCACCGAGCTCGCCGCGACCGGCTCCAACCCGGCCACCCCGTACCTCGCCCTGGGCTCGGGCCTCGCCATCAGCCTCGGCGCCGCCGCCCTCTACGTCTCCCGCCGCAAGCCGGCCGCCCGCTCGACCTCCTGACCCACCCGGTTCGCGCCCGTTCGGGAGGAGGCCGCGAACCACCACAGCACCCCACCCGAACCGCAGGGACAGGCCCCGGGCCCGCCCTGCGGTTCGGCGTTTCCGGCCCCGAAACTCCTCGATCGAGTGAACCCGCCCCATTCACCCGGTCAGCCCCCCCGGTCGTATGCGACCGTGCAGCCGTTGCTTGTGCGGACTCGCACGGGCTGATCAGGCTGGACGGGAAAAGAGGTGTCTCAATGAGCGCGCTCGTTGCTGAGGGGACCGTCGTGAACCTGGACCAGGTGCTGTGGGACATGTGGAAGTCCTCGGACGTTCCCGAGGGCTATCGCGTGGAGATCATCGAGGAGAACCTCACGGTGTCACCCACCGGCGGCAGCCGCCATGGCCCCGACTCGGAATGCCGTGAGTACACCTCCGCGACTCGTATCCCCTACGGCAAGGAGGCCGTGATTCCGGAGGGCCCTGCCAAGGGGTTCGTGATCGGCCCCGGGACCACCGGTGAGCGTCGTGGCTGATCGGGGGGTGTCGTTCAGGCGGGACCTGTCCGAGTGGCGGATCGGGCTGGTGACGTGGCGGTTGTTGGCGTTGCAGGCGGCGGATCCGGTGGTGGGGGCCGGGATGGCGGAGCACTCGACGTACCGGGCGCATCCGTGGCGGCGGGTGGAGCACACGCTGGAGAGCGGGCGGCGGCTGTTCTACCAGGACGCGGAGGCGCTGCGGCGGGAGATCGCGCGGCTGGACCGGGCGCACAAGCGGATCCGGGGGACGACGCCGGACGGGCGGTCGTACGACGCGCGGGACGCGGCGACCAGGGCGTGGGTGCTTCTGACGCTCTTCGAGTGCGTGGTGGCGATGCGGCGCCTCGGTGGCGATCCGTACGACGCGGCCCAACTGGAGCAGGTGTACGGCGAGTTCCGGGAGGCGGTCGCCGCCTTCGGCCTGCCGGAGGGCGAACTGCCCGCCACGGCCGAGGACTTGCCCGCCTACTTCGCCCGGTACGCCCGGGAGAAGCTGGAGTTCACCGAGGCGGCCCGCTACTTGATGGGTGGCCTGCTGCGGGAGGCGCCCCGGCCGCGCCGGCTGTGGTTCCTCGGGGATGCCGGCTGGCGGGTGGTGCGCCGTCTCGTGGCCCGGGCGATCACCGAGCTGACGGTGGCGGACCTGCCGCCGGTGGTGCGGGAGCGGTTCGGGCTGGCCGCGACCCGGCGCGGCGCGGTGCTGTCCGTCGTGCTGCACCGCGGTGTCGGGGCGCTGGTGCCGCGCCTGCCGGACCGGCTGCGCTACCGCTCCCCGGAGCCGGAGCGGGCCGACCCGGGCAAGCGCCGTTACCGTCCGCGGCGCGACGCCCGCGGGCCCCGGGTGGACCGGTTCTTCCGGGAGGTGCTGGACCAGACCGGCGACGGCTTCATCACCGCGCACGACCTGCGGGCGATGGCGCACAACGTGTGCTGGCAGCTGGAGTTGGACGAGGCGGCCGAGGCCCGGGTGTACGAGGCCTTCGAGGGCTGGTGGGAGCAGCTGCGCGCGGTGATGGACGCCAACGGCGACGGGAAGGTCAGCCGGGAGGAGTTCGTGGCCGCCACGGTGGCCGGTTGCGACCGGGACGGGGCGTACCTGGAGGAGGGGCTGCTGCCGGCGCTGCGGGCGGTGTTCACCGCGGCCGACACGGACGGCAGCGGGTTCCTGGAGTTCGACGAGTACCGCGTGGTGTTCGGCGGCGAGCGGGTGCATCCGGCCGAGCTGTCGCACGGTTTCCGCCAGCTGGACACGGACGGGGACGGGCGGATCACCCGGGAGGAGTTCCTGCACGGCTTCACCGAGTTCTTCACGGCCCGCGCCGACTCCACCTCGGGCGCCCAGCTCCTCGGCCGCGCCTGACCGCAGTCGCACGCAGGACGGCCGCGCCTGACCGCTGCCGCACGCAGGACGGCGGCGCCTGACCGCAGCCGCAGGTGGGACGGCATCGAACGACCCGTCCGTAGCACGCCCCGTTCGCTGTGGCGAGCGGGGCGTCGGCCTGTCAAGCGCCGGTTCGGCCAAGAACCCGGTGTCATCCGCCCGGTCGTTCGTTGCCCGTGGCCCGGCGGATCCGCAGACTGTGCGGACCGCACCGCAAACCGTGACGCATCGCACAGGACTGTCAACCCCACCCCACCTGCAGTTCCCCCGTAAGGATGGTGGATACTGATGCTTGTGAACGTGTTCACGTTCACAAGCGGACAAGCCTGCGTGGTCCGGCAACGGTCCACGGCTGGAGAAGAAGTCTGTCCGGAATGCGCCCGTCATCACACGGGCAGGTTGGGAGAGAGGGCGACGTGGAACTGGCAATCGCTCACGAGACCATCGCGCGATGGCAATTCGGCATCACCACCGTCTACCACTTCCTCTTCGTTCCGCTCACGATCAGCCTGGCCGCGGTCGTGGCCGGCCTGGAGACCGCCTGGGTGCGGACGAAGAAGGAGAAGTACTTCCACGCGACGAAGTTCTGGGGAAAGCTCTTCCTCATCAACATCGCGATGGGCGTGGTCACCGGAATCGTCCAGGAATTCCAGTTCGGGATGAACTGGTCCGACTACTCCCGCTTCGTCGGAGACGTCTTCGGCGCCCCGCTCGCGATGGAGGCGCTGATCGCCTTCTTCTTCGAGTCCACCTTCATCGGCCTGTGGATCTTCGGCTGGGACAAGCTGCCGAGGAAGATCCACTGCGCCTGCATGTGGATGGTCGCGCTGGGCACCGTGCTCTCCTCCTACTTCATCCTGGCCGCCAACTCCTGGATGCAGCACCCGGTCGGCTACGCGATCGACCCGGCCACCGGCAAGGCCCAGCTGACCGACATCACCAAGGTGCTGTTCCAGAACACCACCCTCACGGTCGTTGCCCACACCCTGACCGCCGCCTTCCTCACCGGCGCCGCCTTCATGGTCGGCATCTCCTCCTTCCACCTCTGGAAGGCCAAGCGCAGGCCGGAGACCGCCGACGCCAAGAAGACCGCCACGATGCGCACCTCGCTGCGGCTCGGCCTGGTGCTCGCGGTCGTCTTCGGCGCCGGCACCGCGCTCAGTGGCGACGAGCTGGGCAAGGTCATGTTCGAGCAGCAGCCGATGAAGATGGCCGCCGCCGAGGCGCTGTGGGACACCCAGTCGCCCGCGCCGTTCTCGATCTTCGCGGTCGGCGACGTCAGCAAGGGCCACAACTCGGTGGCGCTCGAAGTCCCCGGGGTGCTGTCCTTCCTCGCCCACAGCGACTTCAGCTCCTCCGTCCCCGGCATCAACGACACCGCCGCCGCCGAGGCCGCCCAGCACGGCGGCAACCCCAAGGACTACATCCCGAGCATCTTCGTCACCTACTGGGGCTTCCGCCTCATGATCGGCTTCGGGATGACCTCCTTCCTGGCCGGCCTGATCGGCCTCTGGACCACCCGGAAGAAGCTGTTCCTGCGCCCCGAGTTCCGCACCGGCGAGACCGAGGTGCCCCGGCTGATGCTCACCCCCAAGCGCGAGCTCAGCCCGCAGCTGACCAAGTGGAGCTGGCGGATCGGCATCCTGACCATGGGCTTCCCGCTGATCGCCAACAGCTTCGGCTGGGTCTTCACCGAGATGGGCCGTCAGCCCTGGGCCGTCTTCGGCCTGATGACCACCTCCAGCGCGGTCTCCCCCAACGTCGGCCTCGGCACCCAGATCGGCGCGCTGGCCACCTTCACCACGCTGTACGCGATCCTCGCGGTCGTCGAGGTCCGGCTGCTGGTCAAGTACGCCAAGGCCGGCCCGGTGGTGACCGAGCAGCCGCCCACCAAGGACCCCTCGCTGCGCGGACCGTCCTCGGACGAGGACGCCGACAAGCCGCTCGCCTTCGCGTACTGAGGCACCGGACGACCGAGGACCACTGCGGAACTGAGGATCTGACATGCAACTCCACGACGTCTGGTTCGTGCTGATCGCGGTCCTGTGGATCGGCTACTTCTTCCTGGAGGGCTTCGACTTCGGGATCGGCATCCTGACCAAGCCGCTGGCCCGCGACACCGCCGAGCGGCGGGTGCTGATCAACACCATCGGCCCGGTCTGGGACGGCAACGAGGTCTGGCTGCTCACCGCCGCCGGCGCCACCTTCGCCGCCTTCCCGGACTGGTACGCGACGCTCTTCAGCGGCTTCTACATCCCGCTGCTGGTGATCCTGGTCTGCCTGATCATCCGCGGCGTGGCCTTCGAGTACCGGGCCAAGCGCGACGGCGCCCGCTGGCAGCGGAACTGGGAGGAGGCCATCTTCTGGACCTCGCTCCTCCCGGCCTTCCTCTGGGGCGTGGTCTTCGCCGACATCGTGCGCGGCGTGGACATCGACGCGCAGAAGAACTACGTCGGCGGCCTCGCGGACCTGCTGAACCCGTACGCGCTGCTCGGCGGGCTGGTGACGCTCGCCCTGTTCACCTTCCACGGCTCGGTGTTCGCCGCGCTCAAGACCGTCGGCGAGATCCGCGAGCGGGCCCGCAGGGCCGCCCTGCGGGCCGGACTGGCCACCGCCGTCCTGGCCCTGGTCTTCCTGGTCTGGACCCAGCACGACAGCGGCAACGGCCGCAGCCTCGCCGCCCTGGTGATCGCCGTGGCCACCCTGGCCGCCGCCCTGGTCGCCAACCAGCTCGGCCGCGAGGGATGGGCGTTCGTCTTCTCCGGGGCGACCGTCGTGGCCGCCGTCGCGATGCTCTTCCTGGCGCTCTTCCCGAACGTCATGCCGTCCACCCTGAACGACGGCTGGAGCCTGACCGTCAGCAACGCGGCCTCCTCGCCGTACACGCTGAAGCTGATGACCATCGTGGCGGCGGTGTTCACCCCGCTGGTGCTGCTCTACCAGGGCTGGACGTACTGGGTGTTCCGCAAGCGGATCGGCGTCCAGCACATCCCCGGGCACGCCCCCGCCGCCCCGGCCGCCCCGCTCGACCGGGCCTGACGCGATGAAGCCGGTCGACCCCCGCCTCCTCGGGTACGCCCGCACCACCCGGGTCTTCCTCGCCGGATCCGTGCTCCTCGGCGCGGCCGGCGCGGCCCTGGTGGTCGCCCAGGCGAGTCTGATCGCCGAGATCGTCGTCCGCGCCTTCCAGCGCGGCGCGACGCTCGGCGAGTTGACCACGCCGCTGCTGCTGCTCGCCCTGACCGCTGTCGGGCGGGGGCTGGTCGGCTGGCTCACCGAACTCACCGCGCACCGGTCCGTCGCCCGGGTGAAGTCCACCCTGCGGCGCCGGCTGCTCGACCACGCCACCGCGCTCGGCCCGGCCTACCTGGCGGGCCGGCGCACCGGCGAACTCACCACCCTCGCCACCCGCGGCGTCGACGCGCTGGACGACTACTTCGCCCGGTACCTGCCGCAGCTGGCGCTGGCCGTGGTCGTCCCGGTGATCGTGCTGCTGCGGATCGTCGGCACGGACTTCACCTCGGCCGCGATCATCGCCGGGACGCTGCCGCTGATCCCGCTGTTCATGGCGCTGGTCGGGATGGCCACCCAGACCCGGATGGACCGGCAGTGGGACACCCTGGCCCGGCTCTCGCACCACTTCCTCGACGTGGTCGCCGGCCTGCCCACCCTCAAGGTGTTCAACCGGGCCCGCACCCAGGCCACCACCATCGCCCGGATCACCGCCGACTACCGCCGGGCCACCCTGCGCACCCTGCGGATCGCCTTCGTCTCCTCCTTCACCCTGGAACTGCTCTCCACCCTCTCCGTCGCGCTGGTCGCGGTCACCGTCGGCTTCCGGCTGGTGGACGGCACCCTCGACCTGGAGACCGGGCTGCTGATCCTGGTCCTCGCCCCCGAGGTGTACGCCCCGATCCGCCAGGTCGGCGCGCTCTACCACTCCAGCGTCGAGGGACTGACCGCCGCCGACGAACTCTTCCGGGTACTGGAGACCCCGCTGCCCGCCGCCGGGACCGTCCCTGCCCCCGCCCTGACCGGCGCCGTGATCTCCGTCGAGGGCCTGACCGTACGGCACCCCGGGCGCGCCGTACCCGCGCTGGACGATGCCGCGCTGACCCTGCGCCCGGGCACCACCACCGCCCTCACCGGCCCGAGCGGCGCCGGGAAGTCCACCCTGCTGGCCGTCCTGCTCGGCCTCACCACCCCCGAGACCGGCACCGTCCGGATCACCGCCGCCGACGGCCGGTCGTACGACCCGGCCGAGCTGGAGCCGGAGAGCCTGCGGCGGCAGATCGCCTGGGTGCCGCAGCACCCGCACCTGTTCGCCGGGACGGTCGCCGACAACCTGCGGCTCTACCGGCCCGACGCCACCGACGAGCAGCTGTGGACGGCCCTGCGGGCCGCGCACGCGCTCGACTTCGTCACCGACCTGGCCGCGCTGCTCGGCGAGGACGGCGCCGGGCTCTCCGCCGGACAGCGCCAGCGCCTCGCGCTCGCCCGGGTGCTGCTCGCCGACGACCGGCCGCTGGTGCTGCTGGACGAGCCGACCGCCAACCTGGACGGCGCCTCCGAGGCCGCCGTCGTGGACGCCGTGCGGACGCTCGCCGAGGACCCGGCGCGCACCGTGCTGATCGTCGCGCACCGACCCGCGCTGCTCGCCGTCGCGGACCAGCGGGTCCGGCTCGCCCCGCCCCTTTCCGTCGTGGCCACCGGCCCGGTGGCTCCGCTCGCCCACAGCGGCAAGCCGACGCCCGCCCCCGCCCCGGCCGTGTCCCAGGAGGCCGAGGAGCCCGGGGCCGAGACCGGCAGCACGCCCCGGCTGGCCCTGTCCATCCTGCTCGGCGCCCTCGCCCTCGGCTGCGCCGTCGCGCTGATGGCCACCTCCGGCTACCTCATCTCCCGGGCCTCCCAGATGCCGCCGGTGCTCTACCTGATGATGGCCGTCACCTCGGTGCGGGCCTTCGGCATCGGCCGCAGCGTCTTCCGCTACGCCGAACGGCTGGTCTCGCACGACGCGGTGCTGCGCGCCCTCGGCACCCTGCGGGCCGCCGTCTACCGGCGGCTGAGCGTGCTCGCCCCGGCCGGACTGCCCGCCTTCCGGCGCGGCGACCTGCTCTCCCGGCTGGTCGCCGACGTGGACGCGATCCAGGACCACTACCTGCGCTGGCGGCTGCCCGCCGCCGTCGCGGGCGTGGTCGCGCTGGCCTCGACGGTGGCACTGGGCGCCTTCCTGCCCGCCGCCGGCGCGGTGCTCGGCCTCGGGCTGCTGCTCGCGGGCGCGGTGGTGCCCGCGCTGGCCGCCCGCTGGTCGGCCGGGGCCGAGCGGCGGCAGGCCCCGGCGCGCGGACGCCTGGCCACCGCCGTGGTGGACGCCTTCACCGGCACCGCCGAACTCACCGTGGCCGGCGCGCTGCCCGGCCGGCTGGCCGCCGTCCGCGCCGCCGACGCCGCGCTGACCCGCCTGGCCGCCCGTTCGGCGGCCACCACGGCGCTCGGCACCGGGCTGATCGCGCTGCTCACCGGGCTGACCGTGACGGCGGCGGCGGCCGTCGGCGTCCAGGGGGTGCGCGCCGGGGTGCTGGCGCCGGTCTGCCTGGCCGTCGTGGTGCTGACCCCGCTGGCCGCCTTCGAGGCCGTCACCGGGATGCCGCTCGCCGTCCAGGCCCGCCAGCGCAGCCGCGCCGCGCAGGCCCGGCTGGACGAGGTGCTGAACGCCCCGGCGCCCGTCGCCGAGCCCGCGGAACCGGTGGAGCTGCCCGAGCAGCCGCTGCCCGTCGCCGTGCGCGGGCTGACCGTACGGCACCCCGGGCAGGCGGTGGACGCGCTCGCTGGGGTGGACCTCGACCTCGCCCCCGGGCGCCGGATCGCGGTGGTCGGCCCGTCCGGTTCCGGCAAGACCACCCTCGCCCAGGCGCTGCTGCGCTTCCTGGAGCCGAGCGCCGGCACCGTCACCTTCGCCGACGGCCGTCCACAGGCTGTGGACAGCCGCGCGCTCGCGGGCGAGGACGTCCGCCGGGTGATCGGGCTCTGCGCGCAGGACGCGCACGTCTTCGACAGCTCGCTGCGGGAGAACCTGCGCCTCGCCCGGCCCGGCGCGGCGGAGGACGAACTGCGCGCCGCACTGGCCGCCGCCCGGCTGCTGGACTGGACCGAGGGCCTGCCGGACGGCCTGGACACCATGGTCGGCGAGCACGGCGCCCGGCTCTCCGGCGGCCAGCGCCGGCGGCTCGCGCTCGCCCGGGCGCTGCTCGCGGACTTCCCCGTCCTGGTCCTGGACGAGCCCGCCGAACACCTCGACCTGCCCACCGCCGACGCCCTCACCGCCGACCTGCTGGCCGCCACCGAGGGCCGCACCACCGTGCTGATCACCCACCGGCTGGCCGGGCTGGACGACGCCACGGTGGACGAGGTGCTGGTGCTGGACGGCGGCCGGGTGGCCGAGCGGGGCCGCTGGTCGGAGCTGGTCGCCGACCCGGACGGGCGGCTGCACGCGATGTGGCGGCGGGAGCGGGAGGCGGACGGGCTGCTGGAGCCGGTGGGGCGCTGAGCGGCGTGCCGGTGCCCGACGTGCCGGTGCCCGTCGTACTGGCACCCGACGTGCCGGTCCCGTCACGTCGCCGGTCGTGCCGCCCTTCGTCCGAAAACCGTACAAACTAGGCTTTCTTCATGGACCCCACGCCGGACTTCCCCGAGGCCGCCTCCGAGCCGACACCCCATCGGGTGCCCGAGATCGCCTCGCTCGGCCTGGACACCCTGGTCACCGAGGTCGCCGAGCGCCTGCAGTCGGCCGCCGCCGTCACCGACCGGATGCAGCGGCTGCTGGAGGCGGTGGTCTCCATCGGCGCCGGACTGGACCTGCACGCCACCCTGCACCGGATCGCCACCGGCGCCGCCGAACTGGTCGACGCCCGCTACGCGGCGCTCGGCGTGATCGCCCCCGGCGGCACCGGCCTGGCCGACTTCATCCACGTCGGCGTCGACGACGGGACCGCCGCCGCGATCGGCGAACTGCCCGCCGGGCGCGGCATCCTCGGCGCACTCATCGACCGGCCCGAACCACTGCGGCTCGCCGACCTCGGCGCGGACCCGCGCTCCTCCGGCTTCCCGTCGCACCACCCGCAGATGAAGACCTTCCTGGGCGTGCCGATCCGGGTCCGCGAAGAGGTGTTCGGCAACCTCTACCTCACCGAGAAGAAGGGCGGCGGCGCCTTCACCCCCGAGGACGAACAGGTCGTGCACGCGCTCGCCGCGGCGGCCGGCGTGGCGATCGAGAACTCCCGGCTGTACGAGGAGGGCCGCCGCCGCGAACGCTGGATCGCCGGCGCCGCCGCCGTCACCACCGCGCTGCTCTCCGCCGAGCAGGCCGAGACGGCGCTGACCGTCGCGGCCGAGCAGGTAAGGGAGTTGGCGAACGCCGCGCTCGGCATGATCCTGCTGCCGACCGGTCCGGAGGGCGAGGGGGACGGGCAGATGCGGGTCGCCCACGCCTCCGGCGAGGTGGCCGAGTTCGTCCGCGGCGAGCTGCTGCCCAAGGAGAGCTTCGCGGCCCGGCTGCTGGCGGGGGAGAGCGTCTACCTGGACGACATGTCCAGCGATCCGACCGTGGTGATGCGCCTCGCCCGCCGCTTCGGCCCGTCCATGGCCGTGCCGATGGTCGCCGCCGGGCGGGTGCTCGGCGGGCTCTGCGTCTGGCGGCCGTGCGGCGCGCTGCCGTTCACCGACAGCGAGAAGCAGCTTGCCGAGACCTTCGCCTCGCAGGCCGCCCTCGCCCTGCGGCTCGCCGAGGGCCAGCGCGACCAGCAGCGGCTGGCCGTCTTCCAGGACCGCGACCGGATCGCCCGCGACCTCCACGACCTGGTGATCCAACGGCTGTTCGCCACCGGGATGATGCTGGAGAGCGCGGCCCGCCGGGCGGTCGTCCCCGAGGTGAGGACCGGCATCGGCAAGGCGGTCGACGAACTGGACGCCACCATCCAGGAGGTCCGCACCACCATCTACGCCCTGCAGCACGACAACCACGGCGACGCGCCCGACACCCTGCGCACCCGGGTGCTGCGGGAGGCCAGCCAGGCCGCGGCGGCACTCGGCTTCAAGCCCTCGGTGAGCTTCGTCGGGCCGGTGGAGAGCCTGGTCGGCGAGCAGACCGGCCGTCAACTGCTGGCGGCACTGCGAGAGATGCTCTCCAACACGGCGCGGCACGCCCGGGCCTCCCGGGTCGGCGTCGAGGTCGAGGCGACCGTCCACCTGGGCGACGACGGCCGTCCGGTCGGCGGCGACCCGGAGTCGCTGGACCGGACCGGACGGCCCGGCGTGCTGCTCACCGTGACCGACGACGGCGTGGGCATCCCCAGGGGCGGCCGGCGCAGCGGACTGCTCAACCTCACCCGGCGCGCCGAGGCGCTCGGCGGCGACGCCTGGCACGAGAGCGGGCCCCACCGGAAGGGCGCCAGGGTGCGCTGGACGGCCCGGCTCTGAACGCGCCCTCCGGGCCGTTCGGCAAAGACAAGTGAAAGTTAAACGAGAGAGAACTTCCCGACCAACAGCGCAAGTTGTGAACGTTCTGGGCTTTCGGCGGCTCTGTGTGCACACATAGCTTTGCTCCGTCTCGGAGGGGAAACCGGAAGGTAACCGGACGGAGGGGCAGTGGACGCTTCCGGCCGCGGTCACACCGCAGCAGGGGCAATTCGAGGGGGGTTCCGCGCCGAACGGGCCGCGGACGGGCGCTACCGCTGGCAACTGAAGGCGCCCAACGGCCGGGTGGTCGCGATCACCCCTGCCGCGTTCGAGACGGCCGGCGAGGCCGAGCGCGGGTTCGACGGCCTGCGGGTCGGGGCGGCCGAACTGACCGCCCGCATCACCCACGTCCGGGACGGCATCGGCTGGGTCTGGGTCATCCCCGGGTCGCGCAACCTCCCCGAGGTGCGTTCCAGCCGCGCGTACGAACGGTACGCGACCTGCCAGAACGCCTTCCGGCGGTTCGTGGTGCTGCTCGCCAAGCAGCCACCGCGCGACCTTCCCGAGCGCGCAGTGCCGCCGAGACGCACCGATGGCCGCTGAGCGGCGCGGTCCGCGGCTGCTGATCGTGCCGGCGGCCGACCGCTGCGTCGGCTGGGTGCTGCGCGCCGCCAACGGCAGACCGCTCGGCGTCGGCGTGCGGACGGCGTTATCGCGTGGGGCTGCTCGGCCGGCCGAGTCCGAGCAGCTCCTCCAGCACCGCCGCGACGCCGTCCTGCTCGTTGCTCACCGTGTGCAGCGGCACCGCCGCCAGTACCTGCGGGTGGGCGTTGGCGACGGCGTACGCGGTGCCGGCCCAGGCCAGCATCTCCAGGTCGTTCGGCATGTCGCCGAAGGCCACCACCTCGCTCCGGTCGATCCCGTGTCCGGCGCACCAACGGGCCAGCGTGCTGGCCTTGGTGACGCCGGGTGCGCTGATCTCCAGCAGCGGGATCGGCGCCGAGCGGGTGATCTCGGCCAGGTGCCCGGCCGCCGACCGGGCCTGGGTGAGGAAGGTGTCCGGGTCGAGTTCCGGGTGCTTGGCGAGCAGCTTGAACAGGCCCCGGACCGGCCCGTCGGCCCCCAGCAGCTCCTCCGCCGAGCCGACCGCCTGCCCCAGGTCGTCGCCCCACATCGGCACCGCGTAGTCGGCCTCGCGGGCCCAGCCGCCCGGGTACTCGAAGGCGAACGCGGTGCCGGGCAGCTTGGCCCGCAGCACCTCGACCACCGCCAGCGTGGTCTCCACCGGCAGCGGGAAGGACTCCAGCAGCTCGCCGCGCCGCACGTCCACCACCGCGCCGCCGTTCGAGCAGATCGCCACCCCGTGGCCGCCGATGTGCGGGCTCACCTGCTGCATCCAGCGCGGCGGCCGCCCGGTCACGAACACCACCTGCACCCCGGCCGCCTCGGCCGCCGCCAGCGCCGCGGCGGTGCGGTCGGTGACGGTGCCGCCGGAGCAGAGCAGCGTGCCGTCCAGGTCGGTGGCGATGAGGCGCGGAGCGCTACGGGGTTCGGTCACCGGTCCATCTTCGCCCATCGGCGCCGCCCGGTCACCGCCGCGGTCGGGGCCGGGGCCCGAGGTGCCCAGGGGGCCGGGCGCGGCCCGATCCGGCCCTTCGTACGCCGTTTCCGGCCGATCCGCCCCCGCCCGGGGTGTCCCGGCACCGTACGGCGGGCAGGCACTGCCCACGGCCACCCCGTCGGCAGGAAGAGCCATGCCCACTCGCCAGCTCCGTGACCAGCCGCCCCCGACCGTCCGTCCCGGCCCCTGCGGCCCGGACGCGCCCGACACCTCGCGCGACCCGGTCCTGCTCGGTGACGTCCTCTTCCACACCCTCGCGGACCTCGCCCGCCGCACCGAGGCCCCCAGCCTCCCGGCGCAGCGCACCCGCCCGCACCCGTAGGGCCCCTTCGTCTTCGTCGGGGCGCGCCGGTGCCCGGAAACGCCGGAGGCCTCCCGGCCGCTCGCGGTGCGAGCGGCCGGGAGGCCCCTTTCACGGGTTCCTGAGCGCGTCGTCCTAGTGGAGCGCCAGCGACAGGGCCGTCACGTTAGTGCTGTTGACCGGCAGCAGGCCGTCGAACCAGTTGCCGTCGGCGCTGTGCACCTCGTGCAGCTTGCCGTCCTCGATGGCCTGGATCACGCGGTCACCGCCCGGGGCGATCTTGCCCGAGAGGGCGGTGATGTTGCCGCCGACACCGGGGATCACGCCGTCGTGCCAGCCGTCGGAGGCGCTGTACACCTCGTGCAGCTGGTTGTTCTTGATGGCCTCGATCACGCGGACACCGGCGGAGTTGTAGTTGAAGCTCAGCGTGGTGATGCCGGACAGGCCCGGG